>JANRLS010000236.1:0-24118 GCA_033762315.1 Pirellulaceae bacterium | reverse complement strand
ATACTGAGTATCCAGACCGTTTCTTTATTCATGTTGGGCCGGTTGCAAAGCCAATCGTGCAATACACGCTCGGCGGTCAAGACGTGAGCCAAATCGTGGATGCTCTGGGTCAAGTAAACGACGACGTGTATGACCGCAGCTAGTCGGGCCGCTCGGTTGGTGCCGCACTATCGATCTGGCCCCCGAAAATGCCCGCTCTCGGCCGGCGCGCGGTAGCGAATTGCTAGGGCCGGGTCGGAAAGCGCTCGGCCACCCTCTTTCAGCGAGTGTAGTGCGATGTCGAGCACGGTGCTCGTCAGTTGGGTCCGCTCGACCGGATACGGCGACTGGCCGGTGGTGAGCAGCCGCTCGATGTTCCAGCAGAGGGGATCGAAAAACCGGGCCCCTGGGGGCGACGGCAGGTGAAAGTAGGTCGCAATCGGCTCTGCTTGCCCTTTGACCGTGGCCGCGAACCCGAATTCCGATGTTTGCTCAACCAGGTTCAGCACCGCCCCGCGCGTCCCGTCCGCATATTCGATCACAATCGCCAGCGGCTGGGTCACGTTTTCCCGCAGCGGGCCGACATTCCGGCTGGGGCAGCGGGCTATCGCCGCATCCACCAGCCGGGCCGAGATTTGACCGCGATCGATCGCCCGCCAAACCTCGTCCCCTGCGAGGCACCGGACCGATTTGACCCCCGTTTCGCCACTCGGCCGCCGCTCGACCAGGCATTGCAGCGTCTCCAGGGCGTGAAAGAGGTAAATCTCCGCCGGTCCGCGGTCGAAGCCGAAGGTGCAAACCGCCTCGGCGAACGGCGTTCCCAGCGGCGGCTCGATGTCGGGTATGCGCCACGTTACCGGCAGCGACGACCCCGCCATGAGCGGAAAGCCCAGCTTTTTCGCCGTGGCCACCATCTCGGCAGCCCGCCGATGGTCATACGACAGGTGCTTATCGACGAACACCGGCACGCTCCGCCCCACCCGCTCAAAAACTTCCACGATCTGCCGGAAAAAGTCGTAACGGGGATACAGCACCTGGCCAAATTCATTCACCGGATAGTCGCCGTGCTCGATGATGAGCAGCACCCCATCGACATCGAGCGCGGGTCCCAGCGTTTCGGCCACGCTCTTACACAGTTTAATTCCGTGCCGCTGGCAAAAGCCCTGGCCCAGATCGCCGGCAGGGGACTGGTCGTTCATCATCCGCGCCATCCGCACCGGCGGTTGATGATGAAAGCCATCCTTTTCGTAGCCATGCACCATCCGGCCGACGATGTGATAGGCGTGCGAACGAAGGCGAAAGATCGAGTTAATGGCCGCCAATCGCGAGGTTTTTGGGGGCGAATCCGCGGTGGGGCCGGCGGTCTCTTCGGCACGGGGACGCGGCGGACCCATCAGCCCCGCGCCGGCCAAGGCCGATCCGGCAGCCAGAAACAAACGACGAGAAAGTGCGCTCCGCTTCATTGGCCAAGCCCTAGCAAAAGAGTCCTTCGTCAGTCACGGCGTTTCAACCTACCGGCCGATCCGGCTGGCGGCAAGAAATTGCCCCGATTTTGCCCATTTTTCCCCAGCGGACGTTGCCCTTTTTCCGATGAGTGCATACCATGCCGCCGTTGCTCGATTGCCCCGCCGCCGAACCCGCCAAGCTCCATCCCGGCATGAAGCTCCAGCGCTACGACAACCAGTTCGCCTCGCTCGTCGAGCTTGCCGTCAAACTTTGCCGGCAAACCGAGGCGGGGGCGATTCTGCTCATGCTGGAAGGGCAAACCGAATGGGGAGCGCTTGCCGCCGCCACCCAGGGGCTGCAAGCGGTCGTCGCCGCCGACACCGCCGAAGAGCTGGCCGGCGCCGAAGAGGCGGGCCTGGCCACCGTGGTGCTCGGCATGGCGAGTTCCCCGGTCATCGAGCGCCTGACGCAGGCCCTGCTCACCGGCGTCGCCCGTGAAATTCTCGCCCCCGGTGCCGGTGTCGTCGTCGCGTATAGCGGTTTCGAGGCCGATACCATCGATTCGCTCAGCTTCATCCGGCTCGACGACCACCTCGGCCGCCTCACCGCGCGCGACCTGCGGCAGCTCGAAACGAGCGTCCCGCTCGAAACGCTGAAGACGGTCATCGACCTCGCCGTCGAAATTGGCCGGGAGGGGCGCGAAGGGAAAGCGATCGGCACGATGTTCGTCGTCGGCGACACACGAAAAGTCCTAAGTCATTGTCAGCCAGCGGGTTACGACCCGGTTCGCGGCTACAATCGGTCCGAGCGCGACCTGCACGACCCCCGCGTCCGCGAGGCGGTCAAGGAAGTCGCCGTGCTCGACGGGGCGTTCATCGTCTCCCCCGAAGGGATCGTCGAAAAAGCGGCCCAACTGGTCGATGCTCCCTACGCCAACCTCACGCTCAGCAAGGGTTTGGGTGCCCGCCACTGGGCCGGCGCCGCCATCAGCAAAGCCACCGGCTCGCTCGCCGTCGTCGTCAGCCAATCGAGTGGCACCGTCCGCATCTTCCAGCGCGGCGAAGTCATGCTTCGCATCGAACCCCTGCGGCAAGCGATGAAGTGGAAGGATTTTGAGTACGAGCCGCCACAAGCGGAAGCGGAATAGCTGCCTTCACTTCCCCCGTATCTCCACCGTGAGCGATCCGCTGTTGTCGGCCAAGCCGGACGATGCTTCGTTGATCGATAAATACAGCGTGCCGGTTGCGGCGGGGGTGATTTCGCCGGACAGGCCAATCGGCTGGGGCTGGTTAAGCGGGGTGATGACGACTGGCATTTCGAGATCGGCGACTGCGGCCAGGAGCATGCCGAGCGGGCGATGCTCGTGATAACGGAGCGTGATCCCCCCCGCTTCGCAGGGCCAGGCGGGCGGGCCGGCGGCCACCTGGTAGCGGCCGGTCGCGGTCAGCACATAGGTTTTGCCGGCTTCCAGCTTCCAGCCCGTCGATTGCCAACCCCGGTCGGCGGAGATCGTCGCGACCGCTCCGGCTGCCGGCAGGGGCTCGGCCAGTTTGCGGACCGTGGCCGAGCGGGCAAAGTCATAGCCATAGTCGCAGTGCAGCACAAAGAGCTGCCAATCCTCGCTGATGTTCTGCCACTGCGGCTTCAGGCGGTCGTAAAATCGCTTCGAGAAATCGATGGTGCGGTCCTTCGTTTCGCGTTTCAGATCGCGAAAGGCTGCTTGCGTGGCGGGGTGCGCGTCGAGAAATGCCGTCGCCCCCCAGCACCAGCCATAGGGCTCGTTCCGCAGATGCGCGTGGGCGTCGTAACGCATAATCTCATTCAGCATCAGCCCTCGGTCGGCGGCGGCCTCGTCTTTGATGATCTTCACGCGACCCCAATAAGGGACTTCCTCTTTCGTCCGCGGCATGATGGCGAGATTCAGCTTGCCGCCGGCCCACTCGTGGGTGCCGAGCAGTTCGGCCAGCCCCTCCATGTACCACGGCGGACCGGCCCCGCCGAGCCAGCGGTTCATGAGACAATGCGTCCCCTCGTGCAGCGTCAGGTGGCGGCGATAGTAGCCGCTCGGCTGGTCGTACAGCCAAAACTGCGAACCCTGCGAATAGCCGGCCGGAAAACCGGGGAGATTCTCGGGAATCAGCCCCGCATTCTTGAAACGCTCCTTGGCGAGAATCGCATACCCCACAATCCGCCAGTCCGCCACTTTCGCCGGATCGACGCCGAAATACTCGCACCACAGCGGCACGGCGGCATCGAACACGGCGGGGAGCTCATCGACTTCCCCCGGTGGAATATCGGTGTAGAGCGTCAGGTGCTTCCCCGAAACCTTCCGAATGCCCGCCGACGCGACGCGGGCCTCGTCGATCGTCGGCAGGTTGAACTCCGCCGCCTGCGCCTCGGCCAGCAGATTCGCGAGCGGGGCCTCTTTCGAGCGCGGCGGCAGCGGCGCGGCTGCTGGCGGATCTGCGGCGGGCGGCGCGGCTTCGACAATGTTCGGCGGCAAGACGAAGGGCTTGTCCGGCTCAGCTTGGGCAGGCTTGACCGCGACCGCTGGCGGAGGACGCTTTTTCACGGGGGGGCTCGCCACCGGCTGACCGCGTCCGCACCCCGCCAGCGCAATCAGCCCAGACAGCGGCAGAATCCACCGATTTTCCATCGCGCCACCAATCCCCCACCAAGGTCCCCGGAAGCTATCATTCTACGCATGTCGTCCTCTCCTCACGACCCGCCCCAGCAACTTCCCGCCCATGCCGTCGCCGCCGGCGTGGCCGGGTTGGCCCTTCTCGCGGCCCAAACCGGCTGGCCGGCGGTGCTCGCGGTGGCCAATTCGCGGCAGCAACTGGTCGCGGGGCTCACGCTCGTGGCGACGACCGCCTTCCTCGCCGCCACTTGCTGGCTGCACGCGGCCCTCCTCCGCCGGCAAGCGCCCGACCCCCGCGACCGGCAACGGCTCGTGTACAACATTCCGACCGACGCGGCCCTGGCCCTTGTCATGATCGCCGTTTTCTTCAAGGCCCCGAACCTCAACGTCTGGCAAAGCGGCCTCTGGCTCTTGCCCCCACTCATCTTGACGACCAGCGGCGTTTCCGCCCTCGCGCTCGGCATCGCCATCTGGCGACGGCGGGCCTCGCCCCCCGCTGCATCGACCGCGCCGCTGCCGTTCTATACCCCGCCGCGGTCATGGGTGGGCCTCGCGCTGCTCGTCGCCATGCTGCTCCTGGGCTGATCGGGCGGGCCACGCCCGGCCGTTACTTTCTCGCCTGCCGATGCACCTCGGCCAAGATCGTCGTCTCGACCTGATCCGACCAGGTGGTGGGAAGGCCGTAGTAGATCATCGCCGTCGCCCCTTCGTAGCCCCCTTCGAGCAGCACTCGCCGCGAAGGGATATACGCCATCACGTCGTTCGAGTAGCCGGCGACCCACGTCTTGGGGCCATTCAACTCCGCCTTGATTCGCAGGGCGTAATCGACCACCACCTCCCCACCCAGAAAATACCACTGCACTTCCGGCCCCAGTTGCCAGCGCTGCACCGGATACGGATATTCCGCCGCCAGTGGATGGCCGGCGTCGAGCTGTTCGAGCAGCATTCTGGCCCGCAAAACAAGATACTTGTTGGAGTCTGTTAGCTGCGCGACCAGCTCGTCCCGCGTCGGCAGCTTATCGAGCGCCAGCGGCACTTCGGCATAGCTCGTGGCGAGCGGGCCGGTGCTCGGCGTCAGCGGCCGGGCGAGCACCTCCTCGGCCGCGGCGGCCAATTGCCGGCCATACTTTTCGGCCAGCGCCTGCGTTCGCCGGGGGAGCGGGTTCTGATCGCCGCCGCACCCCGCCCAAAACAGGGCGATGCACCCGGGATGGGCCTTCTCCAACTCGATCTGGGCAAAACCGGGATAATCGGCCGACCAGTCGTACCCCGACAGGACGGTGGCATGGCAGGCATAGCCGACCGTGATCGCCCGCAGTTTGCCCGCATTGTCCCGCACCGCCAAAACGGGCACGTCGTAATCGCTCGGCCCCAGCAGCTGGCCTGCTTCGCGCAGCATGGGGACTTCGGCCTCTTTGTTTGTCCGGCGATTGACCGCGAAATCAGTCTGGCCGACTCCCCACTCCACCGTGGCCGGGGCGAGGCTCTTGATCGCCTCGGCCACCACCTGGGCGACGCTGGTTTCGAGCCGGTCCGCGTAATCGCGAATCAGCCCCTGCTGCGTGGCGTCGAGGGCATAGATATGTAGCGGCCGCAGGTTGTGAGCGACGACCGGGCCGCTATGCGTATGCGAGCAGTTGATCGCGATCTGCTCCCGCGTCAGGCCGTGCTGCTTGTGCAGCCGCTCGCAAATTCGCTGCGACAATCCCCGGTCAATGCCGACGAGGTCGAGCGTGATCAGCACCGCGCGCTTGCCAGTGGCATCTTCCAGCGCCAGTGCCTTGGCCCACAGGTCGGTCATCTTCCCTTCAGCCGGATGATTCCGCGCCCCATAGCCGGCCATCCACATCAGCTTTTCGGGCGTGATGTTGACCTTCGCGACCCCCGCCCGCCACGCCTCCGCTGCCGATGACACGCCCAGCGACATGAAGAGCGACAAAACCAAACTGGCAGCGGTGATGAATCGTGTCATGGTGCTGTACTTTGGGAGGTTCGGTGGTCGTAGGTGGGTGGCCACGTCTGCTTGCAACCGTGGGCCCGCAAGCGGCGAGGGGGCCGGTGCTTTACCCGTCGAGGGCCTGACCGGCGGCGGACAGGCCACTTGGCGGGAATGGACTCGGCTATCTTGCCGCCCCCAAGCCCAACTTGCAACCAAGCGGCGCTAACCATCGCCCGATGTTGATGCGACTTCGCGCCGCACGCAAATTAGTTATCACCACCCGTTTCTCGCAGCGATTTTCTGGCCTCGCTCCGCTTGCGCAACTCCTTTGCAGCACGCGACTTGCGTTCGCATCGGCGGGCTTATTCCTGTTCCCGCGCGATAAGCCCTCTTCACAATTCTCCTCCTTCTCTTTTCCACCCCCTCACGTCACGCTCTTTCCAGCCTGAATTATACTCATGTCCAGTATATGGGGCAAGCATTTTTACCTGTACGAGGATTGATCGGGCGGACGGGTGGCTGCCGGTTTGTACTCAAACCCCAGCCGGAATCGCCACAGGAGTTGGTTGCCAAATCAATCCGGCGCAGGGACTCGCCGGACTACATTGGCGCCTGAATGGCGTCCCCGCGCGCACGACTCGGTAGTCACCGGACGTACAAAAATTCGTTGGAATTGAAGAGCACCAGGCAGAGGTCGGCCCAGGCGCGGGTGGCGGGATCGACTTCCCAGGGGAGCAGGTCGCGCTGGTATTCGGCCAGCACCGAGAGGTCTTCGTCCCAATGCACCATCTCGCCGGTCAGCTCTTCGACCATCCCGCGGCGAATCGTCCGCGGCAGCTCGGTCGGTGTCGGCGGATACGCGCGATGGTGCTCGGTCATCCTCGCCAAGTGCTCCAAACAGCGCTGCGACTCGGCGGCGGTCGCGGGGCGGCCGTAAACCAGCTCGAAGGCGGCGCTGGCCCGCTCGCGGTCGTCGCGGCATTCCTTCGTCAGTCGGGCGGCGAGGGCGAGGGCCCGGTGGGCGGCCGCTTCGCTGCTGAAGAGGGCAAATACCTGCGGCGTGACGGTGGTTTCGTCCCGCCGGTCGCAGCTGGTTTCGCTGCCGGGGCGGTTGAGCACTTCCAGATGCGGGTCGGCGAGAGTCCGAATCCGAAAGGCGTAAATCGTCCGCCGGTGGCGCTGGTCGGGGGTCGGCGAGGGCAAATAGGCCGGGGCGACCGACCCCATGATATGCCGGGGCTGGAGGGCAACTTCCCAGTGAATCTCCGGAAACACCCCGGGACCGCCGGGAGTGCGGTTCAGTTCGCCGCTCACCGCCAGTTGCGCATCCCGGATCTCCTCGGCCGAGAGGCGGCGCGGCGCAAACGAAGCGAGCAGTTCGCCGCGCGGATCAAGCCGGCGAACCGCGTCCATGTCGGGCCGCTCGGATGCTTGTTGCCAGGCCGCCGACGACAGGATCAGCTCGTGCAACTCTTTTAGCGACCAACCGTGCTCGATCAGCCAAGTCGCCAGCCAATCGAGCAGTTCGGGATGAGTCGGCCGGCTCCCCATTTTGCCAAAATTGTTGCTCGTCGCGACGAGCCCCCGGCCAAAGTGCATTTGCCAAACGCGATTGACCAGCACCCGCGCGGTGAGCGTGTTGTCGCGGCTAGTGATCCACCGGGCGAGGGCCAGTCGCCGGCCGGCCGCCTCGGCGGGAATGGCCGGCTCGGGGCGGGTGGCGAACATCGCGCTCAACAGCCCCGGCGACACCGGATCGGCCGGCGATTCGAGCGAACCCCCCGGCAGAATATGCACCACCGGGATCGTGCCGTCCAGCTTCTTCGGCAGGTCATACAGCGGCTTAAGCGAGGTATAGCCGTTGGGTGGGCCGGAATAGACCGACATGGCGAAGGGCTCGCCGCGCTGCAGCTCGCGCTCCAAATAAGCCTGCGACTTCTGATAAATCTTGCGGAGCGAAAGCTCGGTCTTGGAGAGGCCGAACGTGCCATCCACCTGGTCTTGCTGGGGCCGCTCGCTGGCGGGGAGGTCGGCCAGCGACTTCACCCCCTTTTCGGCCAAAAACGTGGCAACCGCCTCCTGGTTTTTTCGTTTGAGCGCGGCCTGAGCCTTCGCCAGTTGATCGATCCGCGCCTGGACCTGGGCCTTCGCCGCCGCGAAGCCGCTGGTGTTCTCGGTCGGCAAAAACGGGGCCGGTCGCTCGGCGAATTGCACCGGCGCGAAAAGGGCCTGCATCCGGTAATAGTCGCGCGTCGGCAGCGGGTCGAACTTGTGATCGTGGCACGCCGCGCAGCGCAGACCTTGGCCAAGCAGCGACACGCCGACGTGATGCGTCACGTCGTCCAAAAATTGCTGCCGCGTGATGGCCGCGACGGTCATCCCCGTGTGCTCCCACGGTCCCATCCGCAAATAGCCAGTGGCGATCAGCATTTCGGGGTCGTTGGGGTCGAGTTCGTCCCCCGCCAGCTGCTCGACGAGGAAGCGATCAAGCGGCTTATCGGCATTGAAGCCGCGGATGACGTAATCGCGATAGCGCCAGGCGTGCGGCCGCTCAAAATCGTTCGAGAAACCGCCGGTATCGGCGTAGCGGACGACATCGAGCCAGTGCTGGGCCATCCGCTCGCCATAGTTCGGGCTGGCCAGCAGGCGGCGCAAGGCCGACGAGAACGCCGCCGGAGATTCATCGGCCAGAAACGCCCCGATTTCCGTCGGGGTTGGAGGCAGGCCGGTAAGATCGAACGACAATCGCCGCAACAGCGTCGAGCGGTCGGCCGGCGGGGCCAAGCCGGCAATCCCCTTCTCTTGCAGCTTCGCCAGCAAAAAAGCATCGATGGGGTGAACCGTTTTCGCGGCCGCTGGGAGGGCGGGAACCTCGGGCCGGCTAATCGGCTGATATGCCCAGACCGCGTCCGGCTCATAGGTTCGCGCGTCCCAATCGGGCGATTGACCGCCGCTCGTTTTGATGGTCAGGCCGCCAGTGGATTGCGCGGCGGGGGAATCGTTCCAGTTGGCCCCCTCGGCGATCCAGCGGCGAACCAGCTCGACCTGCTCGGCGGAGAGGCGGTCGTTCTCTTTCGGCGGCATTTGGAGGGCGTCATCTTTCCAGGTGATCGCGCGATAAAGCGGACTCTTCTCGGGCTGGCCGGGAACGATCGCCGCTTCGCCCGTTTCGCCGCCGCGCAAGGCCGACGCGCGACTGCGGAGGTCGTAGTCCCCCTTCAGCTCGCGCGGGTCATTGCCGTGGCAGGCCAGGCATTTGGCCGCGAAGATTCCCCGCACCTCGGCAAAGTTCACCGGCTCGGCCTGGGCCGAAAGCGGCGCGAGAGCTAGCGCGGCGATCAGCGCGAGATAAATCGATGGTTTGCGAAGCTCGGGAGATATTTGCATGGCTGCCGCCGACGAAGAGGGACGTTACGATAAGTGCTATCCTCTCCACCGGAGTTTCTCATGCCTGCCGAAGGTCCGCAAGTTTTCTCCCCCCCTGCGCTTTCGCGCCGCCGGTTTGCCGCGCTCAGTGCCGCCGCGCTGGGGGCGTTTTCCCATCATCCCCTTTCGCCCGCGTGGGCCGAAGAGCCTCCCCCGCTCGATCTGCTCGTTCGCAGCGAATCTCCCTTCAATGCCGAGCCGGAGCTCGCGGACCTTATCGCGGCCGAGACGACCCCCCTCGCGCACTTCTACGTTCGCAATCATGGCCCCGTCCCGAAGGTCGAGGCGGATGCTTATCGCCTCTCGGTCGAGGGGCTCGTTCATCGCCCGCGAACTTGGAAGCTGGCCGAAGTGCAACGCGATTTCGAGCGGCAAACGGTCGAGGCGACCCTCACCTGTGCCGGCAATCGCCGCCGGGAGATGAGTGCCGAGCGTCCCATCGGCGGCATCGCCTGGGATGCCGGGGCGATTGGCCATGCCCGTTGGGAGGGGGCGGCCCTCGCCGACTTGCTGGCGGCCGCTGAGCCGCGGGCCGGCGCGAAGCACGTTTGGTTCGAGGGGCTTGATCCGATCACCGAAAAGGACGGGAGTGTCGCGCCGTTTGGGGGCTCGGTTCCGCTGTCCCGCGCGCTGACACCGGCCGATAAGTCGCCGCTTGCCCTCGTCGCTTATCGGATGAACGACCGCCCCTTATCCCCCCAGCATGGCTTTCCGCTGCGGACGGTCGTGCCCGGCTACATCGGGGCGCGGAGCGTGAAATGGCTCACGAAGATCATCGTCAGCGATCGCCCCTCGCCGAATCATTACGTCGCCGAAGCATATAAGCTGACCACGTCGGCCGATCCCGCCGAGTTGGCCGCCGCCGAGCCGATCTACGAGTTTCCGATCAACTCGGCAATCTGCCTCCCCGCGGCGGGCGCGAAAGTCGCGGCGGGAAAGGTGCGCATCGCCGGCTACGCTTTGCCCTCGGGCGAGGCGGGGGCGAGCGTGTCGCGGGTCGAGCTCTCGGTCGATGGGGGCCGCACCTGGAGCCAAGTCGAGCTGCTCGGCGACGCCCGGCCCGCTTGCTGGCGGCTCTGGCGGACCGAGATCGAACTCGCAGCCGGCAAACACGCCCTGCTCGCCCGCGCCACCGACACTGCTGGCCACACCCAACCCGCAACCACTCCCTGGAACGCCAAGGGCTATCTGCACAACGCCTGGCACCGGGTCGAGGTGGAATGCGGATGAGGAACCAAAAGGACGGCGTTGGGTGGCAGGGTCGCTGGTTTGTGTGCTCATGACCCGGCTGCGCGCGCTCCGGAGTGGGACTCGCCGGACTACCTTAGGGGGGCTCAGTCTTGATTGGCGGAGGTGGCGGGTGCGGCGATTGGCGTGGGAGCGGCTTCTTGGCCGGTGGTGGCGTCTTCGATGAAGGGGGCCCCGCCGGCCCAGGTGAGCTCGATGACAAGGTTTTCGGTCGGGGCGTCGATCGTCACTTTCTGGTCGGTTCCTTCGATGGTTTGATACTTCTTGGGAATCAGCCATTTCATCCGGGTCGGCGTGATTTGCTGGCGGGCGACGATCATCACCGGGTGGGTACCGAGGACGCAGCCATCGTTTTCGTCGAACGTCGTCAGGCGGAAGGTGCCATCGGAATTGATGCGGCCGCCGGCGGGGCGGTCGCCGGCTGGAATAACGCACACCGAGCCTTGCGTCAGCGGCTGGCCGTCGATCAGCACCTTGCCGGCAACGGGAACGCGGAGTGGACGGTCGTCGCAGCCGGCGAGCGGTAGGACGATGACGAGAAGTCCGCAAACCCTCACCCCGGCCCTCTCCCAGAGGGAGAGGGGGCTATTTTCACAAGCAATGGGAATTTCACACACAGCGGGCATGGTTGGCTAATTCGGCAAGGTGACGTTTTCGCCGCCGGCACGGGTGGAGAGGGCGCGGTAGAGCGTGAGATTGATGTTGTCGCTGATGAATTGCACGTGGCCGTCGCCGCAGGCGAAGTTCGAGCCGCGAACGTGCCGGCTGCCGAAGGCTCCGTTGCACTTGTAGCCGTAGAGATCGAGGACGAAGGGGCCGGTGCCGGGCTTGGTGTTGATGGGGTTTTCGGTCGAGCGGAGGCTATCGAGATGCCGGCCGCCGACGACCCAGCGGTTGGAGGATTCCTGCGTGTGCGAATCGAGCACTTCGCCGACCCAGAGCGTGGAAGAGAGGCCGTCGTTGATTTCGCTGAGGCGAATCGCCCGCAGATACATGAACGAGCCGTCGTTGTTGTGCTTCATTGCCTGCGAAGTGGTGAAGCTCGGCCCTTGGGTGCCATGCACGAAGGCGTAGGTGCCGGTGGCGTAGTCGGAATCGACCTTGGAAATGGCCTCTGAAATGTCGCTGGGACAAACGAATACCTTGGGGCGCATTTTCATGGCGGCGGTGACGGCAGCCGTTTGCCAGCCGGCGGTGTCTTCCGTGCCGCCGCAGCCGGTGGCGGGCGAGACCGCGCCGAGCCGCCAGCCGAACTGGTCGTAGAGCCCCTGCTGCTCCAGTTGCGGCAGCATCAGGCCAAAGCCGCTGGTGGCGGGGCGGGTGGAGGCGGCGCGAGTGCCGCAGCCATCGGCCACGCTGGTGTTGCAATCGCAGCCGAGGCGGCCAGGGGGCAAGACTCGGTTCGAATCGACGTAGTTTTGCAGGCCGAGGGCGATTTGCTTGAGATTGTTGACGCAGCTGGTGCGGCGGGCCGCCTCGCGGGCCGCTTGCACGGCGGGCAACAGAAGCGCCACCAAAACGCCGATGATCGCGATGACGACGAGCAGTTCGACGAGCGTAAAGCCCGCCGGAGAACGAAACGAAGAGCGCCGCATGGTTGCCAAAGTAGCCGGGGCGGGTGACGGGCGATCGGGAGGAATCACACCGGGGGAGAGTCACGCCGCCAACAATTTTTTAACGTAATGAAAGGCAGCCTTTTTCGCACGACTGATCGCCAAAGTGGCGGAAATCCGCATGAAACCAGAGCGGTAGCGCTCGACCGATGCCCCTATTGGCGGGGGTCTCTATCGGCTAACTTGGCGTGGGCCTCTCCCAGGTTTCCGCGCTGCAAACGTTTGGAGGCATTCGCCGTGAGCTTCGACCCGAGTCCGAGTCCGAATCCGTATCAAGCCTCGACCGCCGCCGGGCCGATGCTTTCGCCCCCGCCGGCCCAAAACCAGACGGCCATGATCTTGGCGATTTGCTCGCTGGTGGGGGGAGTGCTAGGGCTGGCTTCGTGCTTGTGCTGCGTGTTTTTGCCGTTTCCGCCGCTATCGATCCTCTTGGGGGCGATTGCCCTGTTTCAGAAGCCCGACCAAAACGCCAAGATCATGGCCTTCGTGGGGCTGGGCCTGAGCATCGCCACGCTGATTGTGTATCTCATCCTGGTGGTGCTTTACGGTGCGGCGATTCTGAGCAGCCCGGAATTTCAGGCGGAATTCAGCTAGGCCCTCATTTTGGGCGGCATTTTTTCTATACTGTCGGTGTTGTCTTCATCCCTTCGCCAATATTTGCCATGACCACGCAACTTGTCGCCGCTCGTGCCGGTCAGATTACCCCCGAAATGGAGTTCGTCGCCCAGCGCGAAGGGCTGACTCCCGAGCTGATTCGGGACGAAGTCGCCGCCGGCCGGATGGTCATTCCGGCCAACAAGGTGCATCTGGCCGGCCGCTTGGAGCCAATGGCCATCGGCATCGCGGCCAAGTGCAAAATCAACGCGAATATCGGCAATTCGGCGGTGACCAGCAATGTCGATGAAGAGCTCGAAAAGCTGCACGTCTCGGTCCATTACGGGGCCGACACGGTGATGGACCTTTCGACCGGCAAGGACATCGACGGCATTCGCAAGGCGATCATTGAAGCCAGCCCGGTGCCGATCGGGACGGTGCCGATTTACCAGATGCTGGAAGAGCTGGGGGGCAACATCGAGGACATGCGGCCGCAGCATTTCCTCGACATGGTCGAGCACCAGGCGAAGCAAGGGGTCGATTACATGACCGTCCACTGCGGGGTCATGCTCGAACACCTGCACCTGACCGTCGGCCGCGTCACCGGCATCGTCAGCCGCGGCGGCTCGCTGATCGCCAAGTGGATGATGGCCCACCGGAAGCCCAACCCGCTCTACACGCACTTTGACGACCTGTGCGACATCATGCGCGAATACGACGTCACCTGGTCGCTCGGCGACGGCCTGCGGCCCGGCAGCATCGCCGATGCCAGCGACGACGCTCAGTTTGCCGAGCTTTCGGTCCTGGGCGAACTGACCGAGCGCGGCTGGGCGCGCGGCACGCAGGTCATGGTCGAAGGTCCGGGGCACATCCCGATGGACCAGATCGAAATGAATATCAAGAAGCAGATCGAAATCTGCAAGGGCGCGCCGTTCTATGTGCTGGGCCCGCTCGTGACCGACGTCGCCCCCGGCTACGACCACATCACCAGCGGCATCGGCGCGGCGCTGGCCGGCTGGCACGGCGCGGCGATGCTGTGCTATGTCACGCCCAAGGAGCACCTTGGTTTGCCCAACCGCGAGGACGTGAAGCAGGGGGTCATCGCCTATAAGATCGCCGCCCACGCCGCCGACGTGGCCCGCCACCGCAAGGGTGCCCAGGACCGCGACAACGCCCTTAGCAAGGCCCGCTTTGCCTTCGACTGGAACGAGCAGTTCCGCCTCTCGCTCGATCCCGAAACGGCCCGCGCCTACCACGACGAGACGCTGCCGCAAGACACCTTCAAATCGGCCCACTTCTGCAGCATGTGCGGCCCCAAGTATTGCTCGATGAAGATCACCGAGGATATTCGGAAGATGGCGGATGCCAACGAGTTGGTGACCATTGAGCCGGCGAAGGTGTGACACTGCGACCTTTTCCTGGCGTTATGGACAACCCCTCCCAGTCTCCGACGATCGTCGCCACACTCCTTACGGATGCCGACGACGCACTCGATGCCGGGCCGACTTTGTTTCGCGACCGGTCGTTCTGGGGGATGACGGCGACCCAGTTTTTGGGGGCGTTCAACGACAACCTCTTCAAGCAACTGATGCTGCTCTTGGCGATTCCCGTCGGGGCGGCGGTCGAACTGCAAAAGGAGCAGCAGGGTCTGGCGACGATGATTTTTTCGTTGCCGTTCGTGCTGTTCTCGGGCCTGGCCGGATACCTGTCCGACCGCTTCAGCAAGCGGACGGTGATCGTGCTGGCCAAGCTGGCCGAGATCGGCATCATGCTGCTGGGGATGGGAGCTTTTCTGGCGTATGGCGTCAGCGGCTATCGGGGGCTGCTCGTGGTGCTGTTCTTGATGGGAACGCACAGCGCGTTCTTCGGCCCCGGAAAATATGGCATTTTGCCGGAATTGTTCCGCGAATCCGATTTGCCCAAGGCCAACGGCGTGATCCTGATGACGACCTTTCTGGCGATCATTTTTGGCACCGCATCGGCCGGCCTTTTGCAAGGCTTGTTGCAAGGGGCGGGGGGCCAGCCCGATCCGCAGCGGCTCTGGGTGGGATCGCTGTTTTGTATTGGCGTGGCGCTAATCGGCACGATCACGTCGCTCCTCGTGCGGCGCGTGCCGGCCGCGGTGCCCGGCTTGCGGTTTCAGTTCTCGTCCCTCGCCATTCCCCCCGATACCCGCCAGTTGCTGGCCACCGATCGGCCACTCCTGATCGCGCTAATCGTGTCGTGTATGTTCTGGCTGGTATCGGGAATCGCGATGCAGGCGGTCAATTCGCTCGGCATGGCGCAGCTCGCCATCGGCCCGCTAAAAACCAGCCTGATGACCGCCGTCATTGGCCTGGGGATCGCCGCCGGCGCGGTGCTGGCGGGCCGCTTGTGCCGTGGGAAGGTCGATTTTCGGATTGTCACCTGGGGAGGCTGGGGAATTGTTCTCGCTCTTTCGCTCCTCGCGATTTCCTGGCCCGTGGCCGGCGGCTTTCGGCACTTGCTGGGTTTTCCGGGCTCGATGCCGGTGCTGGTGCTATTGGGCCTGGCGGCGGGGATGTTCGCCATTCCGGTGCAGGTTTTCATTCAGACCCGCCCGCCCAGCGATCAGAAAGGGCGGATGATTGCGGTCATGAACCTGACCAACTTCATCGCGATTTTGCTCTCGGGGGCGATTTACATGGGCTTCGACCGCCTGATCGACGCCCTCGATTGGCCTCGGAGCGTGCTGTTTGCCTTGACGGCGCTGTTGATCTTGCCCGTCGCGATTTTTTACCGGCCGCGAATTGATGCGACTGCCTGATTCCTGACCCCTTCCCCCCCTCCCCTGCTCCCATGCTCGGCGCTACCCTCCACCTGCCGTCCTATCTCGACCGCCTCAATCGCGAAATCGCCCGGCTGAACCAGGCCGACATCCAAAAGTGGGCCGACCTGATCTTTGCCGCCTGGCAGCACGGGCGGTTCGTCTTCATCATCGGTAACGGCGGCAGCGGCACTACGGCCAGCCACATGGCAGAGGATCTCGGCAAAAGCTCGCTCCGGCCGGAAGACTTGAAAGACGAAACAAAGAAGCGGCTGAAAGTGCTCAGCCTCACCGACAATGCCGGCTGGCTCCTGGCGGTGGGGAACGATTGCGGCTACGACCAGATTTTCGTCCAGCAACTGATGAACTATGCCTCGGCGAGCGATGTGCTTATCGCGATTAGCGGCAGCGGCAACAGCCCGAACATCCTCACCGCCGTTGATTGGGCGAATCGCCACGGCCTGACGACGTTCGGCCTCACCGGCTACGGCGGGGGCAAGCTCAAGACCATGCAGCAGCACGGACTGCATGTCGATCTGGCCGACATGGGGATGGTCGAGAGCCTCCACCTGTGCGTGTTTCACTGGGTGCTGAACGACGTTTTCGCCCGGATTAACGGCGAAGGGCGCTACGCCTAAGCCCTACAGCTTCGCCAACCCGCGCCACAATTTCGCACGGAAAACTCAACCTAGCTTCTCGCGACTGCCGATAACTTTCGGCGGACGAGCGGCGGGTTCGCTGCTAGCAGGGCCCCGCGGTTCGTTCGCCTGGAGCGCGAAAAAGCCAGATTTTCCCGGCAAATCGCGGCCAGTTGGGCTTCCCCCTCCGCCCGATGGGAATGACCTTTACCGATCCGTCCACTCACGGCAGAATACGGCTCCTTTGGCCACGGCCGAAGCGGCGTTTCCCAGAGCGTGAGCGGCGCGATCCCGACAAGCGCGCCCTCGGTCAGGATGACCAAACCAAGCAAGGAGTGCTGAGCGTGAGATTCTCCCTTCGAACGGCCGCGCTGGCGGCGTGTCTGGTGTCGCTTTCCACCGCGGCCTTTGGGCAAGCCCCGGCCGCGGCCCCGCCTCCCACGAATATCGTGGTGATCGACGTGGCCCACATCTTCAAGAACCATAACCGGTTCAACGGGATGATGGCCGACATCAAGAAGGACATCGAGCAATTCGACGCCTTCGTGCGGGCCGAGCAGCAAAAGGGGCTGGCCAAGCGCGATCAGCTCATGACTTATAAGCCCGGCTCGCTCGAATATAAGCAGCTGGAGGAAGAGCTGGCCCGGATGCAGTCCGATATGCAGGTGCAGGTCAGCCTGAAGCGGAAGGAATTCCTCGAGCAGGAAGCGCGGGTTTATTTCCGCGTCTATCGCGAAATCGAGCAGACCGTGGCGGTGTTTGCCCAGCGGAACCGGATCAGCCTCGTGCTGCGGTTCAACGGCGATGAGATGAAGGAAGACGACCGCGCCAGCGTGCTGCAAGGGGTGAATCGGGCCGTGGTCTATCAGCAAGGGCTCGACATCACCGACCACATCTTGAAGCAATGCAATATCAATACCCCCGCACCGGCACCCGGCCCCACTCCGCCCCCTGTTGGCCCGCGGCCGCCGATTGTGCCGACTGGTCCTGGTGGGGCGACGGGGCCGATTTCGCCGCGGCCGGCAGTTCCCGGCGTTCAGTCGCGATAAGCGATAAGTTCGCCGACGTTTTTCCGCCGCCGGCCCCCCCTCGCGGCCGGCGGGCGCGTTTCCTTCCACCAACTGAGTTTGCACCTTGTCTTCCGCTCTTCGTCACCAGCGAACGTTGTCTCGCCCGTGTGAAGTGGCCGGTTTCGGATACTGGAGCGGCCGCGACGTGCGCGTCGAGTTGCGTCCCGCTCCACCGGGCACGGGCCTCGTGTTTGTTCGCTCCGATCTCGACCGGCCGCGGCGCATTCCGGCCGACGTTCGCCAGCGGATCGAAGTGCCGCGGCGAACGACGCTCGCCGGCGACGGCGCGCAGGTGGAGATGGTCGAGCATGTCCTCGCCGCACTCTTCGGCCTGGCGATCGACAACTGCGAAATCTGGGTAGATGCGCCCGAAATGCCGGGCCTGGACGGCTCTTCGGCCAGCCTGGTCGCGGCCATTCAAGAGGCGGGGATCGCCGAGCAAGCTCCACGCCGCCGGCGCCTCGTGGTGACCGAAGTGACCCGCGTCGGCAACGACGACAGTTGGGTCGAAGCCCGCCCGAACAAAACCGGGGGCCTCTCGGTGCTCTATAAGCTCGACTACGGCCCGAACAACCCCATCGGCAAGCAAACGATCGAGCTGCCCGTGGTAAACCCCAAGACATTCGCCGCCGAACTCGCCACGGCCCGTACCTTCCTCATGAAGGACGAGGCCGACTGGCTGAAAAGCCGCGGCCTGGGGGCACGCGTCACCAGTCGCGACCTGCTGGTCTTCGGTCCCGAAGGGCTGGAAGACAACGAGTTGCGGTTCGAAAACGAATGCGTCCGTCACAAGGCCCTCGACCTCGTCGGCGACCTCGCTCTTGCCGGTTGCGACCTCGTCGGTCAATTCATCGCTCACAAAAGTGGCCACCGACTCAATGCCGACCTCGTGAAAGTGCTGCTCACCGAGGGGCGCATCGAGGAAGGGCTGCGGCGGTCGGCGTAATTTCCCGAAGTTCAAAGTTGAAGGTTCAGGGTTCAAAGTTGAGGAGCCACGCGAACCTTAAGCTTGAAACCTTGAACGCAAAGACTTTCTCATGCCTCACGTCGAACCATCCGCGATTGTCGATCCGCGAGCCGAGCTCGCCGACGACGTGCGCGTCGGACCGTTCTGCGTGATTGGCCCGCAAGCGCGGATCGGCGCGGGGACGACGCTGGGGAACAACGTCACGATCATGGGGCGCGTCGAAATCGGCGAGGGGAACCAGATTTTTCCCAATGCCGTCATCGGCGGCGATCCGCAAGACATCAGCTATCGCGGCAGCGACACGCGGGTCGAAATCGGCGATCACAACGTCATCCGCGAAGGGGTGACGATCAACCGCGGCAGCGAAAAGGAAGCGGGGCTGACAAGCCTCGGCAGCGGCTGCTTCATCATGGGGGGCTGCCACATCGCCCACGATTGCCGCGTCGGCAACCGGGTGATCATGGCCAATGCCACGCTGCTCGGCGGTCATGTTCACGTGCATGACGACGCGACCGTTTCCGGCGGCGTCGCGGTGCATCATTTCACCACGCTCGGCAGCTTCAGCTTCACCGGCGGCCTTTCGCGCGTGCTGCACGACGTGCCCCCCTACATGCTGGCCGAGGGAAACCCCTCGAAGCCGCGGTGCATCAACATCGTCGCGCTCAAGCGCAACAGCTTCAGTGCCGAGGCGATTCGCGCGTTGGCCGAGGCGCATCGCCTTTTGTATCGCTCGAAGGTCGGCCTCGACCACGCCCGCGAATTGCTGCGGGCGGGAGACATGCTGCTGCCGGCGGTGAATCATCTGCTGAGCTTTTTGCAGAACCAGCACGAAGGGCGGAATGGCCGCGGTCGCGACCGCCGGAGGGCCGCATGAGCGACATTCGCGTGGGAGTGATTGGCGTCGGCCATTTGGGCAAAATTCACGCCAAATTGCTTGGCCAGGTGGCCGGGGCGAAGTTGGCGGGGGTGGTCGATCCGATGCGCGAGGCTCGCGAGCAGGTCGCCACTGATTTGGGAACGACCGCGCATGCCGACCATACGACGCTCCTAGGTCACATCGACGCCGCGATCATCGCCACGCCCAGCCGGTTGCATCATGCGGTCGCCTTGGACCTGTTGCGGCATGGCATTCATGTGCTCGTCGAAAAGCCGATCACGCTGAGCATTGGCGATGCCGACGAGCTGATCGCCGAAGCGAATGCCCGCCGGCTAGTGCTGCAAGTGGGGCATGTCGAGCGGTTCAATCCGGCGCTGGTGGCCGCCGCGCCGCATGTTTGCGAGCCGAAATACATCGACGGCGTGCGGTCGAGCCCGTTTACCTGCCGCTCGACTGACATCGGTGTGGTGCTCGACCTGATGATTCACGATATCGACGTGGTGTTATCGCTGGTGGCGGACGAGTTGGTTTCAGTGCAGGCCCTTGGCGCGGCGGTGTTTGGTCCCAACGAAGATTGGGCCCAGGCCCGGCTGACCTTTGCCGGCGGCTGCGTGGCGAACTTGTCGGCCTCGCGCGTCGCCTGGCAGCCGCAGCGGGGAATGCAGATTGTATGTGCCGACGCGGTCGCCGCGCTCGACTTCGCTACCCGCAAAGCGAAGCTGATGCGGCCGAGCGAGACGATTCTCGCGGGCGAGCTCGATGTCAACGCCCTCACGCCGGCCGAAAAGACGCATCTTAAGGACCATCTTTTCTCCGAGTATCTGCCGCTGGCCGATTTGCCTACGATCGAGACCAACGCCTTGCTCGAGGAGCAGCGCGAGTTGGTCGGAGCGATTCGGGGCGAAGGAGCGGTGCGCGTCAGCGGGCAGGATGGCCGCCGGGCGCTCGACGTGGCCGAGCGGATTTTGGCCGAAATTGCCGCCCATCGGTGGGACGGCGCGAATGACGGCCCGATTGGCCCGCGGTTTGAAGATCGCCAGGCCGTGCTGCGTGGCCCGCACTGGCAACAAGCGTTTCGCGCCGCGACGCGCCGCAAGGCGGGGTGAGCGCGCGAACTCTCGTTCCCAAGCGGATCTTGGTCACGAGGATGCGACTACTCCTCCTGCACGTTCACATACACCTTCAGCGCGGCCTTGTCCTCCACCAGGCGCCGCATCATCTCGGCATAGTTATCGAGGCCGTTGACGGGAGTCGTCAGAATTCGTTCGATCACGCCGGGGAACATCATCTCGCCGAGAGCCAGGTCGCGGATCCCCATCTCGAAATGGTCCCGATTGGCGTTCACGGAGCCGAGCAACAGCTTGTTGCCGAGCACCCAGTCGATGTTGATCTTGTCCGAGGGAATTTCGTGCTTCCGGTCGGCACCGGTGATGCTGGTCCAAACCAAGACGCCGTTGTGTCCCAGAGCCCGCATCGCGTCGAAGGCAACGTGGCTGCTGCCGGTGGCATCGACGATCAGGTCTGCCTTACCGACCTGCTTGACGACCTGCTCGACCGGCGTGTCGGCCGTACTGACGTAATTCGCCTCGATCCCTTGCACGATCTGGCTGCTGAGGGTGCCGGGCTTGCTGCGGGCGAAGCTAAAGACCTCGATGCCGCGGAGCCGCAGCACGAGGGCGGTGAGCAGGCCGATTTGCCCGACTCCCATGACGAACGCCCGCTGTGGCCGCCACACCTTCATCCGCCGCTGTGCTTCATAAGCCTGATGCACCGCCTTCGCCGCGCAGCTCATCGGCTCCATGAGGACATGCAGATGCTTGAGACCCCGCGGCACGCGCACGATGTATTCCTCTTCATCGACGAAAAACTCGGTGAGATAGCCGTGCCGCAGGTTGATGCCCCGTTCGTAATAGGTTTCCTCGCTGGTCATGTCGTTGGTGCCGATCAGGTCGTAGATCGACCCGCCGGGGCGACGGACGGTAGCGGTGACGTAGTCCCCCACCTTCACCCGCCGCACATTCGGCCCCACTTCCGCCACGATGCCGAACGATTCGTGCCCCAGGACGAGGTGCTTGTCGCCGGGAGGAGCGTTGCCATACAGGGCGTCGTTGATTTCGCGGTCGGTGGCATCGACGCCGACCTTCAGCACCTTGACGAGCACCCCTTTGCCGCCGGCGACATCGGACACCTGCGGACGCGGAATCTCCTCCAGGTGAACGCTATGGGGTTTTCCCGGATAAACGGCAATGGCTTTCATCGGAGAGGGCTCGCGGAGAAGGGGGAAAACACCTGAATTTACCGTTGGATGGCCAAATCCAACAGACGGGACCAAACTGGTCCCGAAGGGCCAACTAACTCGGCACTCGCAATCGCTGGGCCGCCACCACAGCCAATTTTTCGCGAAAAATCTTGGCATTATGCCGAATATCCACCGGCAGAGAGTTCATCAGAAAGAAATCTTGAATCTGACTGGTATGCGGATGCTGCTCGGCGAGCTCGCGCAGTTCGCCGAGCAAGGCCTGCTCATCGGCCTTCGACGAAGCGCGGTGTTCGGGCCACGGCTCGGCGAAGATTACCGGTCGTTGCTGGCCGGGTGGTCCGACTCCGACCAGCGCCGAGCGATAGATGCGTGGATGCTGGTTGAAGATCGCCTCGCACGGAATCGTGAACAGCGTGCCGGCGGCGGTGATGACCCGATGCGACTTGCGGCCGCAGAACCAGAAGCGCTCCGCCGAGGGGCAGGGGTCGCGCCGGCCGGATTCATTTGGCTGGCAAGACGCCTGCCCCACGACCGATTCCAAATACCCCACATCTCCCATTCGATGCCAAAACGTCTCGCCATCTTGAATCTTGTGCAGCGGATTGCAATCGGTGCGGGTCACATACTCGGTGGTGACGACTGGGCCGCGAACAATCAGCTCGCCGATTTCCCCGGCCGATAACTCCTCGGCTTCGGCCAGTGTGGCGATCGGCCCGTCGGTAATGCGGATGACTTTCCACTCAATGCCCGGAAACCTTCGGCCGACGCAGGTCCCCGCGCCGGCCGCGCTTTTCGCCGCCGTTTCGGCCAGCACTTCGCTGGCGGCGATCGACGCGACTGGCAATGCCTCGGTCGCGCCGTAGGGAGTATGTACATCCCCCTCGGGCGCGATGGCCCCCTTCATGCGCCGCAGCACGTGCGGCGGCACCGGCGCACCAGCCGACAGCACGCGGCGCAGCGACGGCAGCGTGATTTGGTGCTGCTCGCAGTAGCGGCCGACGACGTTCCAGAGTGCCGGTGAGGCAAACGCCTGGGTCGCCCGCAGCTCTTGAACTGCCGCCACGATTCGCCGCGGATCAGCCTTTGCCGGGCGGGTCGCGTCCATGTGCGGAATCACCGTGGTGGCCCCCATCGCCGCATTGAAGAGGGCAAACAGCGGAAAGCACGAAAGATCGATCTCGCCCGGCGCGATGCCGAAAAAATCGCGAATTTCCTCGGCCTGGCGCGTGAAATTGCCGTGGCGATAGAGGACCCCCTTGGGAGGCCCGGTGCTGCCGGTGGTGAAGATAATTGCGGCGGGATCGTCGGCCTGGGCGATCGCCGGGCAAAAATCCGCGCGTAGGCTGCGGGCGCGGAGCGCTGCGAGCGGAGTGCCGCGATCCCAAATCCAACGCCGGCCAACGGTAAAGTTGAACTTCGCCCGCGGAAACCTGCGCCACAAAAACGCCCGAATGGCCTGCACCAGCGGAATCCCGACAAACCCCTCCGGCTCCGCTTCGCTCAGGCAGCGGACGAGATTTCGTCGCCCCATGCCCGGATCGATGAGCACGATGACGACTCCCGCCTTCAGCAGGGCGAACACTAGCGAGATAAAATCGAGTCCCGGCGGCACGAGCAGCGCGAGCCGCATCCCAGGCTTGACGCCGCTCGCCAGCAGACCATCGGCCAGCAAATTGCTGTCGGCGTCTAGCTCGGCGAAGCTCATCGTCGCGAAGTTGTCGCCGCTGGCGGTCGGTCGGGCCAATTGCACGGCAATCGCCAGCCGATCTGGGTCGCGGGCGGCATAATCCGACACGCGGCGGGCGACGTTCCAGTCGGCGGTAAGCGGCGGCGCGGGGGCATTGGTGAGCATCTTGGCCCCGATTCTACCGCGAAGCGGGCGCGGGAATCGCCCGCCGGCCGCTGACAAACCGATTGCCCGCCAGAAAAAACCGCAACAGCCGCCCCTTCGCCCGGCTGATGCCGATGCGGGGGGCGCGGACGATTTGTCGCGCGATGTCCCCCGCGTCGGAATCGTGTGCGATCCACAATTCGGTGCCGCCGGTCAAATCCCAGCCATCGTATTGTTTATCAATCGCCAGCGCCTGGCACAAACGGCCCGGACCGCGGGCGAGGTCGAGCAGTTTCTCGCGGCGGCGGCGGGCTTGCATCAGGTCGATGCCAGCCAGTGGCTCCAAGGCGCGAATCAGGACGGCACTCCCCTCCCCTACCGCTTCGGTCACGGCGTTGAGGCACCAGCGGGTATGAATCGTATAGACATACGCGTGGCCAGCCGGGCCGAACATCGTCGCGTTGCGCTTCGTCATCCCGCGATGCGCATGGCAGGCCGGATCACGCCGACTGAGATAGGCTTCGACCTCGACGATCCTTCCGGCGGCGATTCCGTTGGGAGAATGGCGAACGACGACCTTTCCCAGCAAGTCGCGCGCGACAGAGATCGGGTCGCGAGCGTAAAAGTCGCGTGGCAGAGGATTCATAGCGGCAGATTCTATCGCGGCAGGTTGGTCTTTGCGGCAATTACGCCGGCATTGCTAGCACGAGCCGATTTTATGAAAATTTGCCGAGTGGGGGGACAAGCTTCATCCGTTCTAAACTTTTTCATAACTCCTTTTGCAGTAGGCACTTGTGTCTTCAT
>JANRLS010000235.1:0-2212 GCA_033762315.1 Pirellulaceae bacterium | reverse complement strand
CGCCTCCATGATTTCGACGCGTCGCACCTCGGCACTCGAGAGCTTGCCTTGCCGCTCCGCGTAGAGATCCTCGAGATTTTCCACTCGCACTCGTGTTAATACGCGGCCCACGGATTCATCCTCCACAATTTCCAACAGCATGTTCTCTGCCATGGCCGCTACTCCTTCGTGATCGTCTCGTCCAAGTTCAATATAACCCGGCTCACCGCGGTCCACGCGGCAAGCTGCGGAGCAGTCACACCCGTCGGCAATTTCGGCGGATTCGCGGGATCGTTCGCGGCCAGGTCCCACGGCTTAGAGTCGGGCTGAGAGAACCGCTCGACTTGCTTGCTGAGGAGTCCGAGCAACGCCGTGGTTTCCTGCTCGTCCGGCATGCGGCTGGTGCAACGGCGGAAGGCGTAAGCCAGGCGGCCCGGATCGGTCTGGCCGCCGTCTTGCATGGTTTTCAGGGCGAGCGCGCGGGCACATTCCAAAAAGAGCGGCTCATTGAGGCTGGCCAGGGCTTGCAGCGGCGTGTTGCTGCGGACGCGGCGGACGCAGGAAATATCGCCGTTGGGAGCGTCGAACGTTTGCAGCACCGGATAGGGGACCGAGCGGAAGCGGAAGGTATAAATCGCCCGGCGATACCGTTCAGGCCCTTTTTCTTCTTTCCAGACTTTGGGGCCATAGCTGGCGGGGGGCAGAAAGAGGAACTCCGGTGCGGGGGGATAAACAGGGGGCCCGCCGACTGCCGGGTTCAACAGGCCGCTGGCCGCGAGAGCGACATCACGAATCGCCTCGGCTTCCAGGCGGAATCGCGGCCCGCGGGCCAGCAGGCGATTGTCGGGATCCTTGGCCAATAGCTCCGGCGTGACTCGCGAGGACTGCTGGTAGGTCGCCGAAGAGACAATGAGCCGATGCAGATGTTTCAGGCTCCAGCCGTGCTCCATGAATTCGACCGCCAGCCAATCGAGCAATTCCGGATGCGACGGCGCTTCGCCTTGCAAGCCAAAATCTTCGCTGGTGCTGACGAGGCCTGTGCCGAAATAAGCCTGCCAGACGCGGTTCACGATGGCCCGTGCCGTCGTCGGCGCCTTGGCATCGACCAGCCAGCGGGCAAAATCGAGACGGGTGGGACTTGCCTTACTCCCCTCTCCCCTCGCGGGAGAGGGGCCGGGGGTGAGGGGGTGCAGGAAACCGGGTGTGCCGGCCGAGACCTCCCGCACCGGCTTGAGGAAATCTCCCCGCGCGAGAAGAAACGTCGGCCGATGATCTTCGCGGGCCATCAGGGCAAATTGCGAGGTTCCCTCCGGATGTGTTTGCCACAGGGCCTCAATCCTCTCGTTCGCCTCTTTCCACTCCGGCACGGTCGTGCGCCAATAGCTGAAAATCGCCGCGGCTTGCGCGGGCGAGCGCTGTTCGCGAGGGGTTTTGAAAGCCTCGCGCACCGCCGCCGGGAGCGGATCAGCCTTCGCGCCGGCGGCTGAAGTGATACTGAACCGGAAGCGGCCCAGGTTGTGATTCTGGTTGTCGTCGCTGTTCCAGCCGCCGTGGTTTTGCGTGAGGCGAAACTTGAGCTTCGTGCCGCCGGCAAAGCTAACCGGCTGTTCGAGGTTAAAGACCGCCTTCCGCGGCACATTGCGTCGGCCGGGGCCGATGTCGATTCCCCAGGCCGTTTCGTCCTTTCGGTCGAGGGCGAACTCGATTGGCCCGGTGACGCGGCGCTTATTGCTCTTATCGAAATAAATTGGGTCGAGCTCCTTCTCCGGCGGATTCACGTCGGCCGTGGCCCCGGTGAGCTTCACTTCCGCGAATTTCGCCCCTTCCTCGTCGGCAGCCGCTTCGAGGCGGAATTCGCTTAGGGCGGCGGTTCCTTGAATCGACCTTCCCGGCCCGCCGCGCGGCAGATTGGGATCGTTCAGCAGTTCCAGCCGAACGGCGGTGATGTTTTCCAGGCCAGTCGTAATGACGAACTCGGTCGTGTGCTTGGTCGGGGCATAGCCGGCCGCCAGAATCGAGCCGTCGTCCAAGATGTAGTGCTTTTGTCCGCCGGCCACGTCAAATTCCGGGCGCACGACCGTCCAATCCACGGGATCGGCGCTTGCCTCGACTTCCCAGGCGGCGAGCCGCGCGGGCCAATCAGGCGAGCGGTGCTGCAAATCCGCTTCGATCTCGCCGATCTGCCGCAGAATCTCAGCCCGCTGCATCAGCTGGTCGGGCGGATAGACGGTGA
>JANRLS010000234.1:0-35435 GCA_033762315.1 Pirellulaceae bacterium | reverse complement strand
CTGTTCGGCGCGGGTCTCCGACCCCGCCGCCGCCACCACCGTTCGGCGCGGGTCTCCGACCCCGCCGCCATCAGGACCGAAGGTCTCCTCCCAAATGTCGCGCGGGGAAAGGTCCCTGTTGAGGCAACCGGCTGATTTGGAGACCTGCGGTCGGAACCTGTGCGGGGTCAGAGAGCTTCGGAGACCTGCGGTCGGTGCCTGTGTGTTTCGGAGACCTGCGGTCGGAACCTGTGCGGGGTCGGAGACCCGCGCACAACTGGGCTCGGCGCGGGTCTCCGACCCCGCCCGAAGGCTTTATCGCGGCAGCGGGGTGAAGGCGGGGCGCGGGTTCTGCGGCGCGGTGGCTTGCGCGGGAGGGGCCGAGCCGGGGACTTGCGCGGCCTGGCCATCGGCTCCTTCGACCACCTTTGTCCACCCCGCAGGGATTTTTGGCTCGTAGAAGTTCTTCTTAAACAGGCCCCAGAAATTGAACCAGTCCAGCGGATTGATGCTGGTGTCGGTCACTTCATGCTTCTCGAAGGTGTACGAAGTGAAGGCGGGGTTCGTCCGGGCGTTGAAATTCGGGGCCAGAATTTGCATCCCCTCGGGGAGGAATTTTTCCTGATCGAGAACGATCTTCACCGCCTGGAAGTTCTGCGCGTCCTGGCGCGATTTTGGCACCGCCTCCAGCAGATACTTGTTCGCCGGTCCTCCCTGGATGCCGCGAACCCAGTAGCGGGCCTTGATGGTCTGCGCCTTCGCCCCGAACAAAAACGGCAACGGCCCGTCGGTGATCGCCTTCCCTTGCATATTCGGCGGCAGCGGCCGCTCGATCACCCGCTTGTTGCGGGCGTCGAACTCGAACACCCGCATCCCGTCGCACACCCAGTGCTCGCCAAACGTCGCGTCTTGCGGCACATAGGTCGGCGGGTCTCCCGCCTTCGCCGGCGGCGAATAGTTCATCAGCTCGACCACCTTGAACAGCCCCTTGTCGGGCTGGGCATACTTGATTTCTCCCTTGGCGATCGTCTTGGCCACGTTCGGCTCGCGGGGGCCAAACACCGGGTCGTAATCCCAACGGGTGAACTTGCACGACAAGGTTTTGATCTTGTTGCTCCGCTCTTCCCAGAATTTCAGAATTTGATCGACCCACTGCTCGTGAGCCGGATCGAGCGGCACCCAGTCGGGCTGGGCGGGACCGGCCATCGCGGCCGGATTGGCGACGGGACCAGCGGCGGGAGGAACCGGTCCGCCGGCGGGTTGCACCGGTCCTCCGGCAGGTTGCACTGGCCCAGCGGGACCAACCGGCTGGCGGATTGGCTCTTGCCCGGCGACCGGGCGAACGGGCTGCTGCGGATAGGACTGCTGGCCGGTTGGCTGACCTTGATACTGCGCGGCTGGCCCCTGCGGCCGCTGACCGGCCGGCGCGACTTGCGGCGCGGCGGCGTTTTGCGGAACCGTCGCCACGCGGGGAGCATAGCGCGAAGGGGCGCCCGGATTGGCATAGGTCTGCGCCGCGGCCTCGGCGGCCAAAACGGAGCCAATCAGCATCGCGAACAGTGCCAGGCGAATCATGGCGGGAATCTCGGAAAGGATGCGGCGATATCTGGGGCGCGGGATAGTAGCAACCCCCCGCCGCCGCACCTAGAGCGAATCGAGCCACGCTAGCAGCCGCGGATATTCGGCCAGACTCGATAGCACGAGGTCGGCCCGCTCATGGTTGGGATAGGCCGCCGGGTTTTCCGCGTGCGTCAGCAGCACCGTTTTGGCCCCGGCCGCCCGGCCGCATTCGATATCGAAGCGATAGTCGCCGATCACCACGATCTCGTCGGGAGATGCTTGCCACTGGCGACAGACATGCAGCACCGGCCACGGATCGGGCTTCACCGGGCCGCAGTCGCGCGTCAGCACGATTTCGACCCCCAGCGAAAACTTCCGCAGCGTGATCTCGGCATTCGCCCGGCTGTTGCGCGTGGCGACGGCATACTTGAGGCCGCGGCGCTGAATCGCCGGCCAGAGCTCGGCCACGCCGGGAAGGAGCGTCGCCCCCTCGGCCCCCGCCAGCTCGTGCCGATGCAGCACCTCGCGGCAGCGGGCCGCTTCGTCCGGCGGCAAGCGGTCGATCGTTTCGAGAATCGGCAGTTCCGTCGCGAGCCCCATTTCGCGCCGCATCAGGTCGAAATCGAGCCGCGAATCGACGAGCGTGTTGTCGAGATCGAAGACGATGCCGCGAAGCATGAGGAGGAACGAAAGGGGCTAGGGCTAGGGGCTGGGGGAGGAAAAAGAGGGAGCGTGCTCGGATTCGGGCTCTTGGTCTTCTTCCCTAGCCCTAGCCCCCAGCCCTAGCCCTCGTATTTCCTCCGGCCGGACGAACGCGAGCCAGCCGACGAGCATGATCCAGTGAAACAGGAAGAGGTGCATCGTCCACTCGTTGGCCAGATGAAACAAGACCACGGCGACGAGGCAGAGCCGGCGCGTTTCGCGAAACCAGATGAGCACGGGAATCGCCAGCTCGGCGATGACGACCGCCCAGGTCAGCAGGGCGACGATCCAGGGAGTGTCGAACAGGATGGCGGGAACCGGGAAGCGGCCGAAATAGTCGTCCATCCGGGCGACGTAGTAGAGGGCCGTGCCATTGAGCCACGGCTCGCCGCCGAGCTTCCAGAGCCCCGCCGTGAAGAAAATGACCGCCATTTGGATTTGCAAGAGCCGCAGGCCGAAGGCGGGTGCGAGCGGAGAGGAGACCGGGGACAGGGAACTAGAGACAGCCGGAGCGGTGAGTGGTGAGTGGTGAGTGGTGGAGTGTGCAACAGCATCCGCTGCCGTCTCCTGTCTCCTGACCCCTGACCCCTGTCTCCTGTCCTTCCGCCACCAGGCAGCAACCGCCGCATCGACCGACCAATTCCGTCCGCAGGGCATCAGGATCAAGTAGAACGCGAGCAGCCGAAATACCAGGTCTTCGCCGTCGAGGATGACCGGGTTGCGATGTTGGAACGAAATCAGCCACGCGAGGACCGCCAGGGCATTGAGCCGCGACGCGAGGCCAACGAGCAGCAGGAATGTATGCCCGACGAGCAGCCAATAGCCGACTTGGACGACTGCGAGCGTCGAGGGCCACGGCCACAGCAGCGACCATTGGTGCGGCTCGCCGATTTCGCGCGAAACCTGCAGCGGCAGCACGCCATCGTCGGTGAACCAGAGCGCCAGATCGGGATAAAGCACCGCCAGGTTGACCAGCAACACCAGGGCATAGGCAATGCGGACCAGGGCACAAACGCGGGTGTCTTGCGGCGCGTGGAAGAACTCGTTCCAGCCGCTGGCGAAGCGGCGGAGCGCGGTGGTCAGGCTGATTCCGCCGGAGGTCATGGCAGCTTCTCGGTGGTGAGGACCCACGATTGGTCGAACTGGCCCGCCACCCGGCTGCCGCGCCAGGGGCGCTGGTCGGCCGGCGGCGTGGGGCTTTCTTCGACGATGAACTTCACCTCGGCACCCCGGTCGGCATGGGGGTCGCCAGGGCGCATTTGGCGGGCCAATTGCCGCGCCCAGCTGGGCCAAATGGCCGAGTATTGCTGCCCCCAGCCCTGGTCGTACCACTCTTCATGCCGATGGCCGACGAAGCGTTGCCAGTTGTCGAGCTGGGGCCAATCGGGGGAGCGCCACATCGCCTTTTGGCCGTCGGCATAGGTGATCTCGGCCCGCAGCCGCAGATTGAGCGAATCGGGTGCCGGGGCGAACATCCCCCAATCCTGCCGCAAGCCGAGGCGATAAGTAATCGGCTGGAGAGCCGCTTTCAGGGCGGGGGGCGACATCGGCAGGGCGTCGATCAGCACAAGGGTCAGCACCGCCCCAATCAGCCCATTGACGGCCCACAAGCGGAGTCGGCGAGCGAGCTTCATGGCCGGCAAACCAGGCACGGAAAGTGGCGAGCGCTGCATGCTCCAGTGTAGGTTATTCCGCTCTTGTGCAACCAACCGCCGCAACCGATTGTGCGGCGGATAGCGAACGTAGGGGAGCCTCTGCCGCAGCAATTTTTAGGGATTGCCCAACGTTTGTGGAAAGGCCGCGGGATCGCTAAACTATGGTGGTCGGTCAAATCTCGAATTGGGTAAACAAATGCAATCCGCGAAGGACTTGGCTCGCGAGGTGCTCGACTCGCTTCCTGACGACTGCACCCTCGACGACATTAGCTATCGGCTGTATCTTCGTCGCAAACTGGATCAATCGCAGCGCGATATCGCCGCTGGCCGCGTCCACAGCGAAGATGAAACCAGGGAGATTGTCGAGGGTTGGTTTTCGTCATCTGGACCGACACCGCAATCGGCGACCTGAAATCCATCGGAAATGCTGCGAGGTTCGAACATGTCCACGCTCAAGCGACAACTGCTCGATGTCGTTTCCAGCCTTTCGGACGATTGCACCATGGATGAATTTCGGTATCGTCTATATGTCCGCCAACGTGTTGACGAGGGAGTGAGGGCGATTGACGAAGGCCGTCAATACTCGCACGAGGAAATGCGGGAATTGGTCAAGTCATGGCGAAAGTCATCTGGACCGAACCAGCCCGAGACGACCTAGCTCGGATCTACAAGTACCTGGCGGAGCAAACACGTTCCTTCGACCTCGCTGAACGCATTTGTGACGAAATACTGTTGGCGGCATTGGATCGACTCGCGACGCTGCCAGGGTCAGGATCGCCCGTTCTGGAAGCTCGCGAACATGGAGCGAGGGAAATCTACAAGCACTCCTACAGGATCATCTACATTCAGCGAGGCGATGCCTGTTACGTCGTGCGTTGTATTCACGGCAGTCGCGACCTAGCGCAGCACCTCGATCCCGAAAACTGGCCGAAATTTGTCAACCTTGACGACGATTGATCCTGATTCACGGAAGTAAATATTCGCACGATGACCAAATTCATCTTCGTTACCGGCGGCGTCGTGAGTTCTCTCGGCAAGGGGCTGACGAGCGCGTCGGTCGGCATGCTGCTGGAAGGGCGGGGGCTGAATGTCCGCCTGCAAAAGCTCGATCCCTATATCAATGTCGATCCGGGGACGATGAGCCCCTATCAGCACGGCGAAGTCTATGTGCTGGACGACGGCAGCGAGACCGACCTGGACCTGGGGCACTACGAGCGGTTCACCCACAGCCCCCTCACCCGCGACTCGAACTACACCACCGGGCAGATTTACCTTTCGGTGATCGAAAAGGAGCGCCGCGGCGAATTCCTGGGGAAAACGGTGCAGGTCATCCCCCACATCACCAACGAAATCAAAGCCTGCATCCACAAGCTGGCCGAGCCGGGCGTCGATGTGGTCATTACCGAAATCGGCGGCACGGTCGGCGATATCGAGAGCCTTCCCTTCCTGGAAGCGATCCGGCAGTTTTCGCTCGACGTAGGGAAAGAAAACTGCCTTTACATCCATCTCACCCTGGTCCCGTACCTCAAAGCCGCCGGCGAGCTGAAAACCAAGCCCACGCAGCATTCCGTCGGCCTCCTGCGGCAGATCGGCATTCAGCCGGATATTCTCATCTGCCGCTGCGAGCGGTCGATCTCGCGCGAAGACCGCGAGAAAATGGCCCTTTTTTGCAACGTGCCCATTGAGGCCGTCATCGAAGAGAAGGACAAGGATTTCTCGATCTACGAAGTGCCGCTCAGCCTCGTCGATAACGGGCTCGATTCGCTGATCGTGAAAAAGCTCGCCCTGGGCCTCAAGGCGGGGCTCTTGGAACTCGACAACTGGCGGCGGATTCTGCACGTCCTCCGCAATCCGAAGCATGAAATCAGCGTCGCCGTCGTCGGCAAATATGCCGAGCACAAGGACGCCTATAAATCGATCTACGAATCGCTCGACCATGCCGGCCTGCACCACGCGGCGCAGGTTCGCGTTGGCCGCATCCAAAGCGAGGAGATCGAGCGGGAAGGGGCCGCCCGGCTGCTATCCGGCTACGACGGCATCCTCGTCCCCGGCGGATTTGGCGAGCGGGGCATCGAAGGCAAGATCGAGGCGATTCGCTTCGCCCGCGAGCGGGGCATTCCCTTCTTCGGCATTTGCCTGGGCATGCAATGCGCGGCGATCGAGTTCGGCCGCAACGTCGTCGGCCTCGCCGGCGCGCATTCGACCGAGTTCAACAAAGATACGCCCCATCCGGTCATCTGCCTCTTGGATGAGCAGCGGAACATCATCGACAAGGGGGGCACGATGCGCCTGGGCGCCCAGCCCGCCCGCCTCGCCGACGGCAGCAAAGCCCACGAAGCCTACGCCCGCGACACCATCACCGAGCGGCATCGCCATCGCTACGAGTTCAACAACGTTTATCGCCAGCAGTTTGCCGCCCACGGCTTTGCCCTTTCCGGCACCAGTCCGGACGGCAAGCTGGTCGAAATCATCGAGCTTCCCGACCATCCCTGGTTTGTCGCGGTGCAATTTCATCCGGAGTTCAAATCCAAACCCACCGCCGCCCATCCGCTGTTTGCCGGTTTCATCGGCGCGGCGATCGAGCGCCGCACCCAGCGGGGCGAGCGGATGGCCGAGGCAGCGACTTCATAAGGCAATGAGCCCGCGCTGGTTCGTTTAGCGGCAAGCCGAAGGCATCGGTGTTGCCGAATTCTTGAGACGCGGTCGCCTCTGGCTCCCCGTTAAACGAGGGAGTGGATCAACTTCCGCGCGGCGTCAGCCAGCGCTCGAACGGCAACAGATAGACCGCGGTGAACACCGCGTTGAGGGCAAAGCCGTAGGGAAACGTGACGAGCACGCCGCCGTAGAAGCCGACGAGGGCCAGGCCAATCCAGGGACGCAGGCGGGGAAAGATCGCCAGGATGCCGGCCGTTTCGACGACGAGCGTGGCAATTTGCAACCCGGCGGTGAGCGTGCGGCTATGGATCATCAGCGTGCGGGTCGGCGACCACTCGTAGCCGAAAACATAGGCCCACAGTTGCAGCGACGTGCCATTCGCCCAGCCGGGGCCGCTAAAGAGGAGCTTCGAGAGGCCGGCGGCGGTGTGGAAGAGGCCGATGTAGGCGAGCGAGGCGAGCGAGACCCAGCGGGGGACGAGCGGGGTTTGCCAGTAGGTGCCAGCGGCCAGCGCCTGCCGAATCCGTGGCGCGTCGGCGGTGATCCAGAGCGACTGAATCACGAGGAGCATGTTTGGCAGGTTATAGATGTGGGCCGTGTTGTGCGTGTTTTCGACATGCAGCGACCAGACGCCGGTGAAGCCGACAGTGGTCAGCCAGCAGCTATAGGGGAGCGCCCGGTTGCCGGCCCACAGCGCCGCGCCGATGACGAGCAGCGCTCGAAATAGAAGCAACGTCCACTTGCTCGTGAGGGCCGCGGCCGGCAGCCAACTGAGCAGCGTGACCGGCGCTTGTCGCGGACCGGTATGCACCTCGTAAGGCCAGAAGGCGAGCAGCGCGCAGCAGCCGAGCAGTAGCCAGACCACCAATTGATTGAAGCGTGGCGGCCCGCGCTCGGCCAAGGAAGCGAGCCAATGGGACGAATCGCTCACTTGGCTTCCAGCGTGATGTTGAATTCGTTCGGCCCCGGCTTTACCTCGCACGAGAGGCCGGAGGTTTGGGCGTTTTCATACCGCTTGGGAAAGAGGCGGGGCGGCTCTGGATCGTTGCTATCGGCTGGACCCGGTTGATGGACCGAAACCAGGTAGTTTCCCGGCGGGGCACCATCGCCCGGAGACTGGCTGCTTAAACGATAGATTCCGCTGGCGTCGGTAGTACCCGACGCGCCGACTTGCTTTTCCCGCTCCTGGAAAGTGACCGTGATGTTCTGGGCGGGCCGCCCGTCCGCAAAAGTGACCGTGCCTTGCACGGGGGCCAAACCGCCACCCGAGCAACCGCCAAGCAAAGCAACCGTTGTCACTGAGAAGATTTGCGCCAGGAAGGCGTAACGCAGCATTTGGAGTTCACTTCCGCAGAAAGAATGATTACCAGCGTTCGAACACCACCCACTCTTTGCCATCTAGTAATCGCCCAGCACCTCGCCGTCTCGTCGATCACCCAAGCGTTGCAAGGTGGTCAGGTCGATATTGCGTCGGACACCCCGCACCGCTCCGTCGCCAAACACGAACAGGCAAGTTCCGGGGTGCCAGCTTCCAAACATCTTGTATCGCTCCGGAGAGAAGTTATCCATAGCTCCCTTGGAAAGGCCGCTGGGGTGAGCCATGTTGCGAACGCTGTGACACTCGTACCAGTTGGACTGCCGAGTTATGTAAATGTTTCCATCGGCACTCGCGACGTCCCCACCGCGTTGAAAGTCCTTTGCGAAGACGTGCTTCTCTCCCATGAACGCCGTATTCGATAGCCCATCGGTCGTGTCCGCGAACCGCAGTCGCGGATACCAACTGACGTTATCGCGAATTCCGCCGATCATCGGCCCGTAAAGGATATTGTCGCCTTGATGTTGATGCTGAAAATTGGCGGTCGCGATACTGGTGGCGGCGTAGTCTCCCGTCGCGCCGATCTGTGGAGCGGCATCCGACTTCTTGATGCCCGATCGTCGCGAGGGGCATTGATACACCTTTAGGTTCGCGCCGTCCAAAGCGGCGGCCGTCGGATTCGGGGCCGTCTGATACGACACCGCCAAATCAAACTGGTCATACAAATTCTTTTGCTCAAGATGGGGGAGCAGCGCGACAAAAATCGTCAGGCCTTCGGTGTTCGGGCTCACCGCCCCAGGCATATTGATATGCACGGGGGGGCATTTCTGGTGGATGTCGTGAAAATTCTGAATCGCGAGTCCCAGCTGCTTGAGGTTGCTAGCACACTGCGTCCGGCGTGCCGCTTCCCGCGCGGACTGCACCGCCGGCAACAGGAGCGCGACCAGCACGCCGATAATGGCGATCACGACCAATAGCTCGACCAGCGTGAAGCCACGCGCACGATGAACGCCCATGTTTTCCCCCTCTTCCCGCGAACGGGGAAGCGGCGATTCGAACGAATCGCCAAGCCCAAGATGGAAGGTATCTTACTCCCGAAAAGGGCGCGTGCCAAGAGTTTCTCGCCGGTTTCCCCGGTGTTTTGTAGTTATCTTTCGTTACCAGGCTCCGCTTGGGAACGCCAGTTCCCGTAGCTCCGCTTCGCGATTGGCCAGAACGACCGCAGCGGCAGCGAGAGAAGGATCACGAAGCAGAGCTTCCAGGCGTGTGTTCCCAAGCGGAGCTTGGGAACAAGATAGCCCTGGCTCCCGGCTCCCGCCTGCTGGCTCCCGGCTCCCGGCCACTGACTCCTGTCCCCGCGGCCGCTGGCCCGACTAGGCGACGTTCCGCTTGACCATCGTCACCTGGTTGCCGGTGGCATTGAACGTCACTTCGTCCATGAAGGTGCGCATGAGGAGCAGCCCGCGGCCGCTCACCTTCTCGATATTCTCCGGGTCGGTCGGATCGGGGAGCTTGTTCGGATCGAAGCCGGGGCCGTCGTCGCGAACGACGAAGGTCCCTTCCTGCTGGCTGACGCGAATCGTCACATGCAATCGCCGGGCCGCATACGGCGCGCTCGACGAGCGGAACTCGATCAGCCGCTGATACTCGTCGGGATCTCCTTCGCGCTGCTCGCTGGTCAGCTCCAGGTTGCCATGAAACAGGGCGTTCCGCAGCGATTCCTCCAAAGCGATGGAGACGCGAATCACGCTCGAATCGTCGCACAGGCCGATGCTGCAGACGACGCTTTGCACGTAGCTGATCAGCGACGGAATGAGGGCCGGGTCGTTTCCCAGGGTGAAGTGGAACTCGCTTTGCCGCAGGCAGGTCATCAGCCGCTCGTGCGACGATTGGCTCCGCACCACCTCCAGCACGTCTTGCACGGTCTCGACCAGATATTGATGCAAGGCGGCCTTGGGAACGTAGCTCGCCGCGCCGGCTTGCAGGGCTTTGACGGCGGTCTCTTCCGTCCCCTTGCCCGTCATCAGGATGACCGGAATGCCCGGAAACCGCTCGGTGACGGTCGCCACCAGCTCCAGGCCGCTCATGCCGGGCATGATGAGGTCGGTGACGATGATGTCGGGGCGGGCGGCCTCGATCTTGGCGATCGCCTCCGCGCCGTCGGCGGCCAGTTCGACCGCGAACTGCGAGCGCGACAAGAGCCCGCCGACCAGCTTGCGATCGACCGCCGCGTCGTCCACTACGAGCACTGTTGCCATCTCGCCCCCCTCGCTGTTCGTCGCTCCGAAGCTCGCCGCCGTCCGCTAGGCCGCCGCTTCGCGCCGTTTGATCATGGTCACTTCGTTGCCGCGCTCGTTATACGTCACTTCGTCCATGAAGGCCCGCATGAGCACGAGTCCCCGGCCGGTTTCCGGATCGAGCGAGCCAATTTGCCCCGCCGCCGGAATGGCCGCCGGTTGGAATCCCGGCCCCTCGTCCCTGATGACGAACCGCGCCACGTTTACGTCGAGCGCGACCGTCACCCGCACCCGCCGCTCCTTATAAGGCGACTGACCGCGCCGCACTTCGACGAGGTCGGTCCCCTTCCCTGCGAGCAGCGACACCCGCGTGTCTTGCATCTGCTGGAACGAAACCTCCAGGTTCCCCCGATAAATCGCGTTCAGCAGGGCCTCCTTCACCGCCGCCCCCAGGCGAAATCGCCCCGTCGCGTCGGTCAATCGCATTCCCGCGCACATCTGCTGGACCAGATCGACCAGCGGATCGACCAGGGCCGGGTCGTTATCCAGCTCAAATCGAAACTCGCATTTCCGCAAGCAGCCGATCAGCCGTTCGTACGTCCGGTCGGCCCGCGACAGCGACAGCGCGTCGTCCACCGCGTCCAGCAGCCGGTCCCCCAATTGCGGCTTGGGCACATAGCCCGCCGCCCCACGCTGCAAGGCCTCGACCGCCAGGGCCTCGCTGCCGTGGCCGGTCATCAAGATGATCGGGACTTCGGGATGATGCATGCGAACGGCGGCAACCAGCTCCAGGCCGTTGCGATTGGGCATTTGCAGGTCGGTGACGATCATGTCCGGCACGGTTTGCCGCATGTACGCCAGAGCCTGCGCTCCATCTTCGGCGAATTCGACCTGATGAACCCCGGTCCGCGCGAGCAAACCTCCCACGAAACGGCGATCGACGGCCGAATCATCGACAACCAGAATCCGCGGCATGGTGGAACCTCCCGGAAAGGCTAGGAAGACCGCCCGGCATTATATCGCTGGAACGGCCGCAAGCGACATCCGGCGAGATGGACCAGGGGGTGGTGCGGGGGCCCCCTTTTTTGTTCCATCCGAGCCGCTGCGACCAAATTGGCCCAGTCCGCCTCGCTAGTAGGCATAGGTTTCGTAGCCCAGGCCCCGAATCCAGTGGGCATAGGCAACCAGCTGGCTATAGTTGGCGGTGGCACCATAGTAGTGCCACGAGTCGTGGGGGCAGGTGCGGTAATACAGGTAGTAATAGCGCACCTGGGCCGCGTGGCCATGGCCGGCAGCGGCGGGGGTGGGGCTCGCCAGCGGCAGCGCGACGGGCAAGGCAAGGATCGCCAGCAAGGCGAGGGAGCGAAGGGCTTTCATGGGATTCTCCTGGCTGCGAGGCAGCGGCTGATGGATGGTCCGGCAGCTCCGAAAGTGGGCCGCCTTGTCAACCTGGAACTCGCCAAGCACCGCCTGCGCCCGACATGCCAGCGGAGATTTTTCTGACGGGCAATTCCTCGGCCGAGCGACAAAAAAAGCCAGCCACTTTTCACGGTGGCTGGCTTGGGTGAACGCCGGTTTCGGGGCGAACGGCTACCGGTCGGTATTTGTCACGTTCATCCAGACCTGATTGCCGTACAGAAAAAACGACGACAAAAAGCCATTGGGGGCCATCCGCAGGGTTTGCCGCTCGCCGACGAACTTGCCGTCCCCCAGGGTGAGGTCCCACAGCAGCTGCAGCGGCCTCCCTTGCCAGGTCCAGGTGTGGGTTTCACCCGGAGCCAGCTTATGGGTTTGCCAGGCGACGAAGCCCTGGTCGTCGGCAATGCCGGCCTGGTAATAGATGTCGATGCCGGTGTTGTTCTTGAGCGTGCCCGAATCGGCGAGGGCGAAGGCGGGGAGAGCGGCAAACAGAGCGAGCGCGGCGAGAGAAAACTTGGCGTTCATGGGGGGGACCTTTCACGGAAGCTCGGTGGCGGCCGCTTGACCATCAAGCGGCACAACCTGGAACTCGCCGTCTGCCCGCCGCGCCCGACAAGGTCTCGCAAAAAATCTCGCGGCCGGGCTGCCCCCCGTTCCTACCAGGCGCTGCCGTAGCCGAATTGATACGGGCTGCCGTGCATCCCGACGTCGCCGCTGGGGACGCCGATATTGTCCAGATGGCGCGAGTGAAATCCGGCCTGATATTTTGGATACCACGACCGCCAGTACATTTGCTGCTGGTAGCGGTTGTACGACTGGGGCTGGACGTGCCCTTGTTGCTGGGCCCGGCGCGGGCCGGCCGCTTCCGCGTGGCTCGCCGCCGCCAGCATCGCCAGAACCGCCACAAACATCGCGATCGGTCGCATCGTCAGCCTCCTTTGACCATCTTCCTTAGCATCGGCAGCCGCCGGGTTCCGCGACAAGCGAATCTTTCGCGCGCAATCGGGGCTCCTACCTCTATATAGCACGCGATTGGCGGGGGGGCGGGAAAAGTAGGCCCGCCAAGCCCTTGGCGGGATGGAACTGCGGCAGACGCATCTTGGAGAACGACGGTTATGGGCCGAATCACCTTCCTTCGCGACGCCAGGCCCTTGGCGGGATAGAACTGCGGCAGACGCTTCTTGAAGAACGACGGTTACTGGCCGAATCGACGGTCCCGCGCGTATCCAGCCAGCGAAGGGACTCGCTGGCCTACTTTAGCCGAGCACGCTCGCCAGCTTTTGCTCGAGGGCGCTAACCTGGTCCTTTAGCCGCGCGACTTCGGCCCGCAGTTCGGCCAGGTCCACGGTCAACTCGGCGAGCTCGTCGGCAGTCGCGCCGACGGCGGCGGCGGGGCGCGGCGTGGCGGATGATGGCCGGGGAGCCGGTTCGTCGCTGGCCGATTCGCTGGCGGGACGAGCGGCAGCCTCGGCCTTCAGCTCGACAAGCTCTCGCTCCTTATACAAGTTGTGGCTCACCAGTTGCCCGCGCCCCGGTGGCGACAGCTCGATCATCAGCCCCCGCTTCACCAGCCCATCGACCACCGGCTTCAGGGCGGCCAGGTCGGCAATCGGCTCCATGCGGGCGGCCCGGCCGCGCAGCTCCCCCAGCGTCTGCTCGCCGCGGAGCAGCAGCTCGGTCATCACCGCGAGCTCCGTCTTCTCGACCCCCAGCCACTCATAAGCGTGATGCCGATACTTGGCCACGCGGCCGCTTCCCTGAATCTCAGTCACTGCCTCCATGCCGCGCAGCTCGTCGAGAATCTGCTCGACATCGTCCGCCGTCAGGGTCATCAGCGGCTCGCGGTTGTTCTTCTGATTGCACCCCGCGACGATGGCGTTGATCGTCATCGGGTAGGCATCGGGCGTGGTCTTGGCTTTTTCAACCAGCACGCCAAACACCCGCCGCTGCCGCGAGTTCATCGGCCGCCACTTGTGCGGCGCGGCCTCGGCAGCGGGAGCGGAACCAGCATCCGGAGAGGTGGTCATGGCGGGAATCCACTAGAATGAGAGGAGCGATTTGCTCAGCATATTACCCCGAAGCGATTCACGCACCAACCCGACGCTACCCACACAAGCCCGCAGCGCAAGCAAGGGAATATCTCTCAAAGCAGACCCTCTGGCACCTCGAACTTGTATAGCATTCCCCAATCCGAAATTCTCCCATGCCTCGCATCCTCACCTTCGTCGGCGACATCTACGAAGACCTCGAACTCTGGTATCCCAAGCTCCGGCTCATCGAGGCGGGGTTCGAGGTGGTGGTCGCCGGGCAAGAATCGGGCCACAAGTATGCCGGCAAGAACGGCTATCCTTGCACCAGCGATGCGGCAATTGCGGCCCAGCGGGCGGCCGATTTCGATGGCGTGGTGGTTCCCGGCGGGTTCATGCCCGACAAGCTCCGCCGCGATCCCGACGTGCTGCAACTGCTCCGCGATTTCGACGCCGACCGCAAGCTGATTGCCGCCATCTGCCACGGCGGCTGGATCCCGATCTCGGCCGGCGTCTATCGGGGCGTTCGCGTCACCGGTTCGCCTGGCATCAAGGACGACCTCGTCAATGCCGGCGCGATCTGGGAAGACGCCCCCGTGGTGATCGACGGCCATTTCGTCAGCAGCCGCAAGCCCGACGACCTCCCCGACTTCTGCCGGGGCATCTTGCAGGTGCTGGGATAGGCCGGCGTTTGTTCTGTCTTTTTCGCGTCGTCGCCCCTTCGCGTTTTCGCGATCCTCCTTTCTCCGCATTCGTCAAAACGGCCCATCTTCGGTTACGATGACCGCAGCCACAGCCTGCGCCTCTCGGAGCCCTCCCATGCGCACCCTGCTCCTCGTTGTGCCCTTCCTGATTTGCATCGCCCCGGCGATCGCAACCGCTGCCGATGGCAATCGGCTGGCGTATCTCGATGGCCCGCTGGACCCGTATTACCCGCACAAGGATTTCCCGAAGCTCATCACGCCGCAGTGGGTCGGCGAGCCGGGGGTCGAGTGCGTGGTGACGCTGGCCATCGACGACATGCGCGACACGGCCAGGTACGAAGCCTACCTCCGGCCGATCCTGGAGCGGCTGAAAAAGATCGACGGCCGCGCGCCAGTTTCCATCATGACCTGCAAGGTCGATCCGGCCGACCCGCAATTGCAAACGTGGCTCAGGGAAGGGCTCTCGATCGAGTGCCACACGTTCGACCACCCTTGCCCCTGCCTCACCGACGGCGGCCTCGCCAAGGCCAAGGAAACCTACGACAAGTGCGTCGATTTGCTGAACCAGATTCCCGGCAATAGGCCCGTCGCCTTTCGCATGCCCTGCTGCGACAGCAAAAACACCCCCAGCCCGCGCCTCTGGGCCGAGGTCTTCAACAAGACGACCGCCAAGGGCAACTTCCTGCAGATCGACAGCTCGGTGATGAACATCATCACGAGCAGCGACACCGACCTGCCCGCCGAAATCACCACCCTCCCCGACGGCAGCGAGCGGTTCGCCCGCTATGTGCCGTTCAAGAACTTCGTCAACACGATCCGCGACTATCCGTATCCCTACGTGATCGGCGGCATGTGCTGGGAGTTCCCCTGCGTCACCCCCAGCGACTGGTCGGCCCAGCACGTGCAAAAGCCCAACAACCCCGACACCGTTCGCGACTGGAAGCTGGCCCTCGACGCCGCCGTCATCAAGCAAGGCACCTTCAACCTCGTCTTCCACCCCCACGGCTGGATTCGCGCCGACCAGATCATCGAGCTGATCGACCACGCCGTGGAGAAGCACGGGAAGAAGGTTAAGTTTTTGACGTTCAAGGAGTGTGCGGAGAGGTTGAACAAGTGGCTGTTAGACGGCGTGCCCTTGAGGGACAAAGAGGGTCGAAATCACGTTCTCGTCGCTGATTTCAATGACGACAGTTGGATGGATGTGGACTACTACGAGATGCAGACATTGCGAAGTGTCGATCGTCGCGAATGGAATCCTAAGACCTTCACGTGGATTGAGTCATCCGTTCGCAAAACGGACGACCCCAATTCATACATCGGCCTTCTCAAGGCGCGTCACTTCAAAGATCGCCTGCGGCGCGACATTGATGGCGATGGCAAAGTCGAAACCATCCGCCAATACCGAAACGACGGCAGCAAAGAGAATCTTTTCAAAGTTACGGGCGGAGCGGACGGCAAGCATGTATTGTTCTATGCACCGCGTGATGTGCGAATGTGGGACATAGAACTGCGCGATGCCGGCCTGCGACTGATAGACATCAACTCCGACGGCAAGCTCGATTGCCTCTTCTCCAATAGCGAGCGGTATTCGCTGCACCTTTTCAAAGACATGAAAGAAGGCTGGTCGATCAAGGTGATCGAAGGGGTGCGCGGCAAGGAGGAAGGGAACATCGGCCCGGTGATTCCGCCCTTCGTGCGGGCCGACGGCACGAACAACGGTGCCTGGTTCCACTCTGGCGCGCTATGGCTGCAGAACGAAGACACCTGGCGGCTGCCGGATGGCGTCTTCAAGCTGACATTCAAGGAGATGCTAGCCGCTTCTGCTCCCCCTCTCCCACTCCCCCCCTCTCCCCCTCTTCCTAAAACCGACCTCCCTCCCCCCAAATCCCCCGACGACGCCCTCAAGTCGATGCACCTTCGCCCCGGCATGCGGATCGAGCTGGTCGCGGCCGAGCCGCTGGTGGTCGATCCGGTGGCGTTCGACTGGGGGCCGGACGGCCGGCTCTGGGTGGTCGAAATGCGGGACTACCCCAACGGCATCGACTGGCGAAGAGCGGGCGACCGGGTCGGCAACCCCGGCGGGCGGGTCAAGGTACTGACCGATACCGACGGCGACGGCAAGTACGATAAGGCGAGCGTCTTCCTCGACAAGCTCCCCTTTCCCACTGGCATCAAGGTCTGGCGAAAGGGGGCGATCATCACCGCCGCGCCGGAGATTCTGTATGCCGAGGACACCACCGGCGACGATGTGGCCGACGAGCGGCGGGTTCTCTATCGCGGCTTCGGCGAGGGCAACCAGCAGCACCGGGTGAACGGCCTGCGGTGGGGCCTCGACGGCTGGCTCTACGTCGGCAACGGCGACAGCGGCGGGGTCATCAGATCGATGGGCTCGCTCACACCAACCCGACGCGCCAGCGAGGGACCCGAAATCAACATCGCCGGCCGCGACCTCCGCATCGGCCCCGACACGGGGGAGATCGAAGCGGTCTCCGGCCAAACGCAATTCGGCCGGGACCGCGACGATTTTGGCAACTGGTTCGGCGGCAACAACAGCAACCCGATGTGGCACTATGTCCTCGACGACCACTATCTCCGCCGCAATCCGCACTTTGCCCCGCCGCCGGTGCGGAAGGACGTTTCGCAGGTTCCCGGCGCTTCGCCCGTCTTTCCGCGGAGCCAAACGCTCGCCCGCTTCAACGACCCCGGCAAAGCGAACCGCTTCACCTCGGCTTGCAGCCCGATGATCTATCGCGACGAACTGCTCGGCCCGGAATTCGCCGGCAATTCGTTCGTCTGCGAGCCGGTGCATAACCTGGTGCATCGCGAAGTCGTCTCGCCGCAGGGGGTTTCGTTCACCAGCCGGCGAGCGGACGACGAACAGACGAGCGAATTCCTGGCGTCGGACGACAACTGGTTCCGCCCCAGCATGGTTCGCACCGGGCCGGACGGCGCGCTCTGGGTCTCCGATATGTACCGCTTCGTGATCGAACATCCCAAGTGGATTCCCGAAGAGTTCCAGCAAAAGCTCGACCTGCGGGCCGGCGACGACCGAGGCCGCATCTATCGCATCTATCCCGACAACAGCAAACCCCGCTCCATCGCCCGGCTCGACAAGCTCGATACCGCCGGCCTCGTCGCCGCGCTCGATTCGCCCAACGGCCCGCAGCGCGACCTGGCCCAGCAGATGTTGATTTGGCGGGGGGATAAAGCGGCGGTGCCCGACTTGGAGGAAATGGCCCAGGGCTTCGCGACACCGCAGCAACAAGTGCAAGCGCTCTGGACGCTTCACGGCCTGCAAGCCTTGGACGAGGCCGTGCTTCTAAAAGCCATGTCGAGCAACGATCCGCACGTTCTCGTTCAGGCCCTGTGCCTGGCCGAGCCGCGGCTGGCAAAGTCGAAGTCGCTGACAGCTGGCGCGGTCAAGCTGGCGGACCGTCGCGAGGCGATCGTCCGTCTGCAGGCCGCCTACTCGCTGGGGGCGTGCAGCGACCCGCTGGCCGCGTTTCATCTCGCGAATCTACTGGTTCCCGGCCCGGCCGATCCCTACATGTCGGCGGCCGTGATGAGCTCGCTGCATCCGGGCAACGTCGTGGATGTGCTGGCCGCGTTTACCGGCATCACCGAAGGAGGCGGCGAACTGGACGGCAAGATGACCGAGGCGCTGGTTTCGCAAGTGGCCATCATGGGGAGCGAAGCGGCCCTGGGACGAGCCTTGTCTTCGATTCTGGTCTCACCTGACGGTCAGGGACACGCCGCGTGGCAATTTCAGACCCTGGGCGGCGCGCTCGATATGCTTGCCCGACGAAACGTCAGTCTTGAGAAGGTGTTCGATGCGCGCGGTCGCAAAAATCTCGACCAGATGTTCGCTGAAGCGCGGACCCTGGTTCGCAGCGACAAGCTCGACAAAGGTTCTCTGCCACGAACCGTGGCGGCAATTCACTTGCTGAGCCGTGGGTTCGACAACCAACTCATCGAAGATGCGGCCCTCATGGCCACTCTTTTGCAGCCCCGCTCGCCGGCCGAATTGCAAGCCGCCGCAGTCGGCGCGCTGGGCCGGATGGCAACTCGCGATACGAGCAGCTTACTCCTCGCCGCTTGGCCCTCGCATTCGCCGGCCCTTCGCCAGCAGATTCTCGACCTCTTGACCAGCCGCGAGGATTGGTCGCTCGCCTTGCTCGAGGCCATCGAACAGGGGCAAATCCCGGCCCAGCAGATCGATGCTCGCCGCCGGCAGCAATTCGCGACCGCCACGAGCGAAAAGGTCCGCCAGCGGGCCGAGAAAGTGCTGGCCGCGGCCGTCGATCCAAACCGGCAAAAGCTGGTTAGCAGCTACCTCAAAGCATTGGGCGAGACACAGGCCGACGCCACCCGCGGCAAAGCGGTCTTTGCCAAACGGTGCGCGAATTGCCACAAGCTCGATGGGGTTGGCCATGCGGTCGGGCCCGACCTGGCGGCACTGAACAGCCGAACCAGCGAGGTGCTGCTGACGGCCATTCTCGATCCGAACCGGGCGGTGGAGGACCGCTATCTCGACTACCTCGTGCTGCTGGCCGATGGGCGAACGGCCAGCGGCATGCTCCGCGAGGAAACTGGCACGAGCATCACGCTCGCCGGGCCGGAAGGAAAAACGGCGACGATCCTGCGGAGCGAGATCGACCAACTCAAGTCCAGCGGCAAGTCGCTGATGCCGGAGGGGGTGGAGAAGGACATCACCCCCGCCGATATGGCCGATTTGGCGGCGTATCTGCAAGCGAGTGGCCCGCCCCCGAAGAGCTTTCCCGGCAATCAGCCCGCAGTGGTTCGCGCGGGGGACGACGGCTCGCTGCTGCTCCTGGCAACCCAGGCCCGCATCCTCGGCCCGACGCTCATTTTCGAGGCAAAGTATCGCAACCTGGGCTATTGGCGCAGCGCCGCCGATCAGGCGCAGTGGTCGCCGGAAGTCGCTGCCGCGGGCAAATATCGGCTCGTGCTCGACTATGCCTGCGACCAAAACGCCGGCGGCAAATTGCGGGTGAGCGTCGCCGGGCAAACCTTGACCGCCGCCGTTCCCAGCACCGGAAGCTGGGACGATTACCGCCCGCTCGACCTGGGCACCATCACGCTGCCGGCGGGAGCGTGCGAGCTGGTTGTGCAAAGCGAGGGGCCGATCAAGTCGGCCCTGATCGATCTGCGCGGCGTGCGGCTCGTGCCGGTGAAGGACTAAGGCCAGCTTATCTCGCGAGTCGCTACGGCTTGGGTGTCCGCCGCAGTTGCAGCCATTCGCTGTGGAACTTTTGATCGAGCGGCTTATCGATCCGCTGATAGGTGTGGGCCCCAAAATAATCGCGCTGGGCTTGCAGCAGGTTGGCGGGGAGGCGCTCGCGGCGGAAGGCATCGTAATACGACAGGGCGTTGCTGAACTCGATCACCGGCAAGCCCGTTTGAGCCGCGACGGAAACGACGTGCCGCCAGGCGTCCTGGGCCCTGGCGGTTGCCTCGGTGAAATACGGGTCGAGCAGCAGGTTTTCGAGGTTGGGATCGCGGTCGAAAGCTTCCTTGATCCGCCCCAGAAACGCCGCCCGAATGATGCAGCCGCCGCGCCAGAGCAGGGCAATATCGCCATATTTGAGGGGCCACTTGTGCTCGGCGGCGGCCGCCTGCAGCTGCACGAAGCCTTGGGCGTAGCTGCAAATCTTGGAGGCAAACAGCGCGTGCCGCACCGCCTCGATGAAGGTCTTTTTGTCGCCGATTTTGAAGCCCGAACTGGCGACGGTCGGACCTTTGAGAATCTTGGAGGCGTGGACGCGGGCCGTTTTCAGGGCCGACAACCCGCGGGCATAGACCGCTTCGGTCACCATCGTGCTGGGGACGCCCAAATCGAGGGCCAGCTGGCTCATCCACTTGCCGGTCCCCTTCGCGCCGGCCACGTCGAGGATCTTATCGACGAGGTAGGCCCCGGTCCCCTGGTCGTCTTTGCAGCTGAAAATGTCGCGGCTGATTTCGATGAGATAGCTTTCGAGCTCGCCGCGGTTCCAGTCGTCGAACACGTCGTACAGCTCGTCGTTGGTCAGGCCCGCCGCTTCCTTCAGCATCAAATACGCTTCGCAAATCAGCTGCATGTCGCCGTATTCGATGCCGTTGTGCACCATCTTCACGTATTGCCCCGCGCCGCCGGGGCCGACCCATTCGCAGCAGGGAATGTCGTTTTTCGGGCCGACTTTGGCCGCGATGGCCTGAAAGATCGGCTTGACCAGGGGCCAGGCCTTTTCGCTGCCGCCGGGCATCAGGCTGGGGCCTTTGAGGGCCCCTTCTTCGCCGCCGGATACGCCGGTGCCGATGAACAAGAGCCCCTTACTTTCGATGTACTGCGTGCGCCGCTCGGTGTTGGTATAGAACTCGTTGCCGCCGTCAATCAGGATGTCTCCCGGCGAGAGGTGCGGCAGAATTTGGTCGATCAGCTCATCGACCGGCTTGCCCGCCTTGACCATCATCATGATCTTGCGGGGCGTTTTTACCGCGGCCACGAGGTCGGGAATCGAGTGGCAGCCGACGAACTTCTTTCCCTTCGCCTTGCCGGCGATGAATTCGTCCACCTTTTCGGTGGTGCGGTTAAAAACCGCCACGGTATAGCCGCGGCTTTCGACGTTGCGAGCCAGGTTCTCGCCCATCACGGCGAGGCCAATCAGTCCGAAATCAGCGGTGGCGGGCATGGGGAATTCAAGGTAGGGGTGAAGTGATGCTATTTTTTCCGAACGCTAAACTGTGATCCCATTCGGGCACTTGCCAAATCGGTTGTTACCGCAACCCGTGCCACCGATTCAGATGGCTTCATCGAAACAGACGAGTGTACCGATTTTTGGATCACGGTAGTGCTTTCTCAAAATTACCTCGACTTAGTCATTCGTTTGGATCGTGGGGATGATTTCGGTGTCGGGCTCGCTTCCGGTGAAGGCGCTCCGCGCAACAGACCCGCCGTATTCAGATCCTCGTCAATCTCGGGCCAATGAATGCCGTAGCCAGCGCCCGCAATTTGCCAATTCCTGCGTTGCTTCGACGAAGCCCGCAGCAGGCGAGGGTACCAGGCCAGCGGCACGGAAATCAGGCGGCCGTCACGCAAGGCAACGACCAACCGGTTCTTGCTGATCGACACGTCAGCAACCCGCTCATCCGCCTTGATGGAAATAGGCATTCCACGGCTCCCGAAATTCTTGCTGATGCTCGTTGACGAGTGATTCGATCCGCCGCAACTCGTGCCGCTTAAATCCGATGTTCGTGGCCCGCGAAACTGGCTGCAACCAGAACTTCGCGGAACAGTCGTCGCGATCGACATGAATATGCGCCGGTTCGTTCAATTCGTGACTCCAAAATTAGAACCTATAGGGGCCTATCCTCATCACCGTGGGCATCGATCACCAATCCATCCTACCGCTGAATCCTCGCCGAGCCCCCCTTCGCAAATGCTTGCACCTGATCGACCGAAACCATCGTCGTGTCGCCGGGTGTGGTCGTAAGCAGCGCGCCGTGCGCCCAGCCCAGGCGGAGCGCCTCTTCGGGGGACGCGCCGCTCAAGAGTCCATAAAAAAATCCGGCCGCAAAGCCGTCACCGCCGCCGACTCGGTCGAGCACGTCGAGTTCGCATTCGGGAGCTTGATAGGTCTTCCCCTCGAACCAGCAGACCGCGCTCCAGTCGTGCCGGTTCGTGCTATGGACTTCGCGGAGCGTCGTGGCGACCACCTTCACGTTCGGCAGCTGCTTGGCGACGGCGTCCATCATTCCCAGGAAGGCGCTGGGGTCGATTTTCGACTTCGATTCGACATCAGGCCCCTTCAGGCCCAGCCCCTTTTGCAGGTCCTCTTCATTGCCGACGAGCACATCGACATTGGCAACAATCCGCCGCATTGTGTCCTGAGCTTTGTCGAGCCCGCCCGAGATTTGCCACAGTTTGGCCCGGAAATTCAAGTCGAGCGAGACTACCGCTCCGGCTGCCTTGGCGGCTTTCATCCCTTCGATGATGACGTCGGGGGTGGTCGCCGAAAGGGCCGCAAAAATGCCGCCGCTATGGAACCACCGCAGGCCCCCGGCCATGATCGACTTCCAGTCGAAATCGCCGGGCTTCAGTTGGGCAGCCGCTTCGTTGCAGCGGTTATAAAACACAACCGGGGCGCGAACCCCTTTGCCTTGGTCGCTATAGACGGTGGCCATGTTCGGGCCGGTAACGCCGTCGTGCTTGAACCGCTTATAAAACGGCCGGACCCCCATCGCCCGGACCCGCTCGGCAATCAGGTCGCCAATCGGGTAATCGACCATCGCGCTGGCGACCCCGGTTTTCAGGCCGAAGCAATCGGCCAGGTTGGCCGCGACGTTGAATTCCCCGCCGCTGACATGGATTTTGCACTCCGTTGCCTTGCGAAACGGGATAATCCCCGGATCCAGGCGGTGAACGAGGGCCCCCAGCGAGAGAAAATCGAGATCGCCCTGGGGGGAAATGGCAAGACCGGTCGCAGGCATGGCAAGGTGGCCGCTGAGAAGAGGAGACAAGATCGAGAACGATCCGGATTCTACCGCTCTGTGCGGGGGGGTGGTAGATACCCAGGCCAGTCGCCGCCAAGGCTCGGCAAGCGGTCCAGATTTGGGGTAGAATCGATAGAGTTGCCCCGCCAGGCCCTGGCGGTAGTGCGGCACGCCGGACGGATTTACTCCGTGGACCTGTCGCCCGCCAATCGACGCCAACTCAAAATCGCCCGCCAGCAACGCCCGCGCTGGCCTACCTTCCCATGACAACCCGCCGCAATTTCCTTTCCGCCTCGGTCGCCACGGCCGGAGCGCTGGCCGCCGCGCCGCTCCTCTCGGCCGACGACAAAAAGTCTTCCCCCCGCGGCAAGGCGGAACATTGCATTTTCATGTGGCTCGGCGGTGGGGCGGGGCAAATCGATACCTGGGACCCGAAGGTTCAAGGCGACCCCAAAGCCAAAAAGGCCGGCTCGTATTACAAAGCCATCGACACCGCCATCAGCGGCGTGCAGGTTTGCGAGCACTTGAGCGAATGCGCCAAAATCCTCGACCGCTTCGTGGTGGTCCGCTCGGTGCATCACGAGGTGATCGACGAGCATGCGGCGGCCGTCAACCGGATGCACACCGGCCGCCCGACCAGCGGCACCATCGTCTATCCCTCGGTTGGGTCGATCGTGGCCCACCAGCGCGGGGCGGCCGGCGACGGGGTGCCGGCGTACGTGCTGATCGGCTATCCGAACGTCACCCGCGGGCCCGGCTTTCTGGGGGCCAAACACAGCTACATTTACCTGACCGACACCGAAAGCGGTCCTGCCGGGCTGTCGCTGCCGCCGGAGATTTCCACCGACCGCCAGGCCCGCCGCGAGGCGCTGCTGGCCAAAGTCCGTGCCGGCTACCTCCAGCGCGAAGCGGACGCTCAGATTCAGCAATACGACCAAACCGTTGCCGAGGCTCTGCGCCTGGCAGGCCCGCAGTTTAAGAAGATCTTCGAGCTCGGCGGCGAGCCCGCCAGCCTGCGCGAGGCCTACGGCGGCGAATTCGGGCAGCGCTGCCTCCTCTCGCGGCGGCTCATTGAGTCAGGGGTCCGCTTCGTCGAAGTCTCGCACAATCTCAACTTCCTCAACGGCACCGGCTGGGATGTCCACAACGATGGCATCCTGAAGCAACATGCCCTGATTCAGGAGCTCGACCGGGCCTTGGCGACGCTGGTGCTCGACCTCGAAAGCAAAAAGCTGCTCGACAAGACGCTGATCGTCGTCGCCACCGAGTTCGGCCGGCCCGCCGGCTTCGACGGCGGTGGCGGCCGCGGCCACCACAGCAAAAGCTTCTCGTGCGTGCTGGCCGGCGGCGGACTCAAAAGCGGCCAAGCCATCGGCCAAACCGACGACCTCGGCATGTCCATCGTCAGCCGGCCCGTCAGCGTCCCCGACCTGCACGCCACCATTCACGCCACCCTCGGCATCAACCCCCGCGGCGAACTCCACGCCGGCCTGCGCCCCGTGCCGATCACGGATGGGGGAGTGGCGATTTCGGAGTTGTTCTAACCAACGCGAATCCCAGGTGGGGACACGAATGTGTTAATGCGATTTCGGCTTCGCACCCTGCTGATCTCCGCCGCCTTGCTACCGCCGATATTAGCGGGAATCCTAGGCTACTTCGTGATGCTCCCTTTGCGAGCGACCGATGAGGCCGATGCCGCTCGCTACCTAGTCGCCTGGATTGTCGATAACCGAACTATCCCTGGCTTTCGTGAAGAATATCCAGACGCGCAGTGGATACCTGCCAAAAAACGGTTTTTTGTCGTCTGCGATTTTCTCGCACCGGAGATTTCGTTGAGTGCCGATCCCCGAGTGCATCGAATTACGGCGCAGCAATACGACGCAGTTTTCCAAAAGCACGGTTACGACGGCACAAGTTACATCACTATCGAGTTGAAGCCAGGAAGTCCCCACGAAATCTCGCTGGATTTCTCGATCATGTCTGGAACACTTGGCGGCCATGGCTACCGATTTACGTTTCGGCGAATGTTATGGGGACTGCGCGCAAGCGGCAAGTTTCTTTGGGTGTCGTAGATCGATTCCCCCCTTCGTTGCCTTCGTTAACTTCTGTTGAATCTCCTCGCCGACTGATACTGAACAGAAGGAAACAAAGGTAACGAAGGCTAGGCCCACTCATTCCAAATTCCCGGCCGCATCCACATCAACATACGACAACTGCCCCACGCACACGAACAGCGTCGCGTCGTGTTGGTAGCGCCAGTCGCGGTGGTGGTGGCCAAAAAGCCAAAGCTGGGGCGAATGCTGCTGGAGCAGTCGGGCGAGGAAGTCGTTCGTCCGCGAGGGATGGAACACGGCACTGGGATCGGGCGGACGGAGTGCCTGGGAATGCTGCGCGGCGAAGCGGGCGATGTCGGTCGGGGCGTCGTGCGAGATCACGATGCTAGGCATCGCCTGTAGATATTGCTCCTCGGCCTGCCGCATTTGCTCCGCGGTCAGCTCCTCCTCGGCAAACCAGAGCGTTTTGCCCAGCTCCCGGCCGCGACGGACCAGCTTCTCCCGGTCGGTCGATGCCGCCCCGCGAATAAAGAAGAAGTGGACCCCGCCCCAGCCCACTGCTCCAAAGTCGCCCAGGCTGTGCGGCGGCAGGCAGTCGTAATGGTCGTGATTGCCAGGGAAAAAGCGGTGCCGACTCGCATCGACCTGGGCGATCAATTGGTCGTAGGTTTCGCCGTCCCCCATGTCCCCCAACTGGATCGACCAAGGGGCATCGGCAATGATTTCCAGGTACGGCCTGGCATTCCGCACGCACAGACCATCGCGGTCGAGCTGCCCATGGACATCGCCGACGACGCGCAGAGTGGTCACATGTCGCCCTTCCTAAGTCTTACGAATGTGTGGTCAGCCCTGCGAAACGTGTAGTGCGTTCCGCACGTTGGGCAAAGCGCGTCCAACCTCCGCAGAAGTCTAAGTTTACTTCCCGGGTGCTGCCTCCTGAGTTCTCGCACATGTTCGAACCAGGCTTTGTCTGCTAGTTTCACCGCGACCGCCCCCAGAGTTGTCCCGCAATCTACGCACACAAAGTAACTCGCTGCCCTGCGGAGCCGATACCTATCGACTATGTGTCCAACAATGGCCGCCGGGATGATAAGTGGCAGACAAAGCACCAAGCCAATCACCAAGCAGACATCGATAGTCTTGGAGAAGGCTGTTCTCATAGCTGCATTTTAGAGTCAAAATGGGTCGGCTACATCCATCAGCGCTGGCATTGCCTCCTGACGCTTTGCATTGCCCTCTTTGCGTCCTTCGCGATCTTCTGTTCCAATTTCCTTCTCCTTCCTTCCGTCCCAGATTCTATTTCTCAACGAATCCAACCATGTCTCACCTCACCCCGCTCCGCATGGCTGCATTTCTGTTTCCGCTGCTCCTCCTGTCCGTCGCCCAGGCCAACGACGACGCCCTCGTCAAGCGCCTCGAAGAACTGGGAGGGCAAATCACCCGCACAGACGGCTTGGTGACGCAGCTCATGTTCAAGGACTGCTCGAAGCTGGGCCGGGTGGAGTTCGAGCAGATTGGCCAACTCAAATCGCTCAAACGGCTGACGCTATATGTCAAGTGCAATGGCCTCACCGACGAGACGCTGCCGCTCTTGGCGGGCCTGGCGAATTTGGAAGAACTGAGCACCGACGGGATCATGGTCAGCGACGCGGGGCTCAAGCCGCTGGGGGAATTGAAAAACCTCCGCTCGGCCGCGTTCTTTCACATCTCGTTCGGCGGGCCGAAATTCAGCGGGGCGGGCTTCGCCCATCTGGCCGAGTTGCCCAAGCTCCGCCGGCTGACCGTCGCTGGCTCGCCGTTCAACGACGAAGGGCTGGCCGCGATGGCCAAGCTGCCGGCACTCGAAGAGCTGCGCACCTGGCACACCTGGCAAACGCCGGCCGGCAATGCCGAGATCGGCAAGCTCAAAAACCTCAAAACGCTGTACTTCGGCCAGCGCCTACGGCGGTACGACGGCGGCAGCAATGCCCTGACCGTTAGCGACGAAGCCCTCGCCCCGCTCGCCGGCCTAACCGCCCTCGAATCGCTGACCCTCGACGAAGCCCGCCTCACCTATGCCGGCCTCGCCCGCTTCGCCGAGCTACCCAACCTCAAAAAACTCTCCCTTCAGCGGTGCGACATTCCCGCGGCCGACCTCGAAAAGCTCCGCGCCGCCCTGCCGAAAGTGATGGTCGAGTGGAAGCCCCTCACCGACGAAGAACGCCCGCGGCTGGAAGCGATCCTGCGGCAGTAATCGGGCTGCTACACATGCCCGCAGTGCCAATCAGGGTTTCCGGCTGTTCCACGACGATGACCGGCATCGCCCCTTGCTCGCGCTGCGGGCTTGTATGAGCTTGCGCTGCGGGCTTGTATGGATGCCGACTTGTGGGGATGGTGAAGGGCGTGAGCCCTACCTCGATCTATCTCGACCACAACGCTACCACGCCGCTCGATCCGCGGGTGCTGGAAGCGATGGCGCGCGTGTGGCGCGAGTGCGGGGCGAACCCGGCCAGCCAGCATGGACCGGGGCGCAAGGCGCGGCGCGTGCTGGAAGAGGCCCGCGAATCGATCGGCACGCTCCTGGGCGCCAAAACCACCGGCATGGAGGCCGACCACATCCTCTTCACCAGCGGCGGCACCGAGGCGAATAACCTGGCGCTATTTGGGTTGGCCGGTGAGCCTGGCGGCCGGCTCGTGGTATCGGCGATCGAACATCCGAGCATCGTCGGCCCCGCGGACGAATTGCGGCGGCGCGGCGTGGACGTGCAGATCGCGCCGGTCGATGCGGAGGGAGTGGTGCGGGTCGAAGCGCTGGCGAATTTGCTGGAAACGGAGAAACGACTGCAACTCGTCAGCGTCATGCTGGCCAACAACGAAACCGGAGTCATCCAGCCAGTCGCGGAGATTGCAGCGCTCTGTCGCGAGCGGGGCGTGCTGATGCATACCGACGCGGTGCAGGCAGTGGGCAAAATTCCGGTCAGCTTTCGCGAGTTGGGCGTCGCTGCCATGACCGTCGCGCCGCACAAGTTTCACGGCCCGCTCGGCATCGGCGCGCTCGTCCAGCGCAGCGAAGTCAAACTAGCACCGCAACTGTTTGGCGGCTTTCAGCAGCAAGCGCTCCGGCCGGGGACCGAGTCGGTGGCGCTGGCGGCGGGCTTTGCGCGGGCACTGGAGTTGTGGCAGGAAGAAGCGGCCGAGCGCGAAGCGAGAATGCGCGCCTTGCGTGATGAACTGCAGCAAGCAATCCGCAGCGAAATTCCTGAAGCAGTCATCATCGGCGAGGCCGCCCCGCGCTTGCCAAACGTGCTGAACATCGCGTTTCCTGGCCTCAATCGGCAAGCGCTCGTCATGGCGCTCGACCTGGCGGGCGTGGCTTGTTCCACCGGTTCGGCCTGCGCGAGTGGCTCGAGCGAGCCGTCGCCGGTGCTGTTGGCGATGGGCCTCTCCAGGGAGGTTGTCGAAGGCTCGATTCGGCTCAGTTTGGGGGCGTTTACCACGGCCGCGGAAGTGTCCGAGGCGGCTTGCCGTATCTCTAGCTGCGTCAAGCACTTACGGCGACAAAAATAACGGCCGGAATTGCCTCTGCCATATCGTCAACGGGTCCACGAAGGGGTAGAATTCGGGTTTGGTTTTCGCTCAGCATTCGCCCATGATTAGCGGCCTCTTTTCGCTGCCCATGCCGGGGGCTCTTGGCGGGTCCGATTTTATCGTCGGCCCGGAGAACGCCCTCGTGCGCGCGGTGGTTGGCGGCATCGGGGGGGAGCGTCCGCCGCACAATCCGGTCGTGCTCTGCGGACCGGCGGGAGTCGGTAAAACGACCCTCGCGCATCTGCTGGCCGATCAGCGGCAAGCGGCGCGCAAGCTGACGAGTGTTTTGCGGACGACGGGGAGCGATCTGTATCGCGCGCTGGCCCACGCCACCGATACCAACTCGGTGGCCGATTTGCGGTCGCGCCATCATCGGGCCGATTTGCTGCTGATCGACGATCTTGCCCAACTCGCCGGCAAACCGGCCGCCCAGCAGTATTTGTGTACGACGATCGACGCCCTCACGCGTCGCGGGGCCCTCGTGCTCGCCACGCTCCGCCCGCTCCCCGCCGCGGCCGATTGGCTCTCTCCCGCGCTCGCCAGTCGCTTATCGGGTGGTTTGGTCGTCGCGCTCGCGCCGCCGGAGCAACTGACCCGGCAACAGCTGGTGCGGCAGTTCGCCGCCGGCGTCGATTTGCGTTTGAACGATGAGCTCGTCGTGCGCCTCGCCGAAGGATCGCGCCGCCGAGCCCCGCTCACCGCGCCGCGCTTGCGACACGCCATTTTGCAGCTCGCCTCGGCGGTGCGGCACGAAGGAGAGCGCTTGCGGCCCGAACTCGTCGCGCGGGTGCTCGCGGCGGATGACCCGGCCCTCAAAACGATCACCAAACAGATCGTCGCCGCCGTGGCCAAGCAGTTCGACCTGTCGGCTGCCGAGCTGCGTGGCAAGTCGCGCCGGCAGGCGATTGCCGAGGCCCGCGGCGTGGCGATGTGCCTCTGCCGGCGGCTCACCGGGGCGAGCTATGCCGAGATCGGCCGGCAGTTTTCGGGGCGCGACCACACCACCGTGCTGCATGCCTGTCAAAAGACCGAAAGCCGAGCCGCCGCGTGTCCCGCCACCACCCTGCTGTTGGAGAAATTGGCCGCCCAAGTTGCCGCCGACCCGCGCGAATGAACTTCGATGTTCAACTCGCCCGGCCGGCGAATAACCGTGCAAAACCTGTCGCTTGTTGTCGCTGGCGGTTGCTCGCCAGCCCACCTTTCGACAGCCCTTTTTCGGACCCGAAAATCCTACCCAAAGAGCGACTGCCAGCCGACACCCAACCGACCGCCGGCTGACACGTTTTGCACCGCCAAGATGAGCCGGTAAATCGACACAAACCCTTACCAATCCACCACTTATAACCAAGTTTGCCGCGCTATCGACATTCGCGGCCCAAGCATTCCTACTACGACTGTTAAGAAATTCTATAACCAGAATCGTTGCGGCCTGCCGGGCTTGTTGCTTTAGCTGACCGCCCCACTTTGCACGGAGGGATCGTTCCCATGAAGATCGTTTGTGACCGCGAGAAGCTGTTTGCCGCCTTTCAGACGGCCGCCTTATTTGCCCCCAGCCGCAGCCCAAAGGAAATTCTCACCAACATCAAGCTCGATGTGACCAAGGACGGGGCGACCTTTAGCGCGACCGACTTGGAAGTGGGTGCCCGGATCAACATCGAGGGGCTCGATGTCGATGCCGCCGGGAGCACGATCCTTCCCGTGGGCAACTTCGGAGCGATTTTGCGGGAAAGCTCGGACGAAAAGCTCCGCATCGACGCGACGAGCAAAGGGACGGTGGTTCGCGGCGAACGGAGCGAATACAAGCTCCCCGCCGCCGATCCGGAAGAGTTTCCCGATGTCGCCGGGTTCGACGAGAAAAAGTATCACGTCATTTCGGCCCCGCTGTTTCGCAGTATCATCCAGCGGACCGAGTTCGCCACCGACATGGAAAGCAGCCGCTATGCTCTCGGTGGCGTGCTCTTGGAGCTCGAAGCGAACAAGATCACGGCCGTCGGCACCGATGGCCGCCGCCTCTCCAAGATGGAAGGACCAGCCGAAGCGGTCGGCGGGCACAAAACGGGAGAGACGATGACCATCGTGCGCACCCCGTCGCTCCGGTCGATCTTCCGGGCGATGTCGGATAACGATGGCGAGGTGCATCTGGCGGCGCGTGGTAGCGACGTGCTCGTTCGCACCGGGCGGGCCACGTTCTATTCGCGGCTCGTCGAGGGGCGATTTCCCCGCTGGCGCGATGTCTTCCCCAGCCGCCGCGATGCCGCCAAGATCGAAACGACGGTGGGTCCGGTGCTCGCCGCGTTGCGGCAAGCGTCGGTGGTGCTCAGTCAAGAGAGCCGCGGGATTGATTTCACCTTTGGCGACGGCACGCTGACGATGGCCGCCAGCACCGCCGACAAGGGGCAATCGCGGGTCGAAATGCCGATCAGCTACGACGGGCCGCAGATCATCACCAGCCTCGACCACCGCTTCGTGCTCGAATACCTGAAAGTGCTCAGCCCCGAGCAATCGCTGACGATCGACATCGAAAACGGCGAGACCGCCATCGTCTTTTACGCCGACGACATGGCCTATGGCTACGTCGTGATGCCGCTGTCGCGAGATCGGTAAGGAGTCATTTGTCATTGGTCCGTGGTCATTCGGGATTTTCCCAATGACGACTGACGAATGACAAATGGCATCACGGAGGATGTCATGCCCCCGCAGAACGACGACGACCGCGACCTGCTGAACGACTATCGCCGCAAGCAGGTTCGATTGCCGCCGCCAAAAGCGATGGGAGATGTGCTCAGCCAGTTGCTGGCCCGCAAGGGTTATGCCCAGGTGCAGGCGGCTGCCATGTCGCTGGCCGCCTGGAACGAAGCGGCCGGCGCGAAACTCGCCCCGCAAACCCGCCCCGGCAACGTGAAGCGGGGCGTGCTCGAGGTTTTGGTGAGCAATTCGGCCGTCCATCAAGAACTGGCGTTTATCAAAGTGAAAATCGTCAAAACCCTGGCCCGGCTCGCCCCCGAACACAAAATCCGCGACCTCAAATTCCGCGTCGGCCCACTCGACTGACCGTGGGGTGGACATCCCATCTCCCTCTCCTCCTGGGAGAGGGCCGGGGTGAGGGTCTTCTTCGTCTGCATTCCGTTCGAGAACTTTCCCAGAATCGAAATCAACCATGCCCGATACCATCCTTCCCGAATTCCCCCCCGCGCTCGCCAACCCCGACGACTACGATGCCGAGAGTATCAAGAAGTTGTCGGACCGCGACCACGTCCGCCTGCGGTACGGCATGTATATCGGCGACAGCTCCACCCAGGGATTGCATCACCTGGTGTACGAGCTGGTCAATAACTCCATCGACGAGGTGATGGCCGGCTATGCCAAACATGTGTGGGTGACGATCAACAACGATGGTTCTTGCACGGTCGAGGACGACGGCCGTGGCATCCCGGTCGATCGCCACGAGCAAACTTCCGACGAGAAAGGGCGCGAGGTCAGCACGCTCGAAGCGGTGATGACAAACCTGAATACCGGCGGCAAATTCGACAAAAATTCCTACAAAACCTCGGGCGGCTTGCACGGCATCGGTCTCAAGGCGGTCAACTTTCTTTCCACCTGGTGCGAGGCCCAGGTGTCGCGCGGCGGCGTGCTCTATCAACTGGAGTTTGACGGCGGCGTGCCGCAAGGGGCGATCAAAAAGCTCGGCAGCACCACCAAGCGCGGCACCAAGGTCACCTTCAAGCCCGATCCGCTCATTTTCGTCACGACGACGAAGTTCCAGTACGACGTGCTGCAAAAGCGATTGCGCGAGCTGGCCTTTCTCAATAGCGGTGTGCGAATCATCTTCAAGGACGAACGCAATGGGGAGACCGAGGAATTCCACTATGAACGGGGGCTCGTTGAGTTCATCGAGCACCTGAATCGGGCCAGCGAGGCGATTCACGGCGACGTGATCTACTTCAAGTCCGAGGTCGAGGGAGTGCAGGTGGAAGTCGCCCTGCAATATGCCAACGAATACACCGAAAACCTCCATTCCTACGTCAACAATATTCACACCCCCGATGGCGGCACGCACGTCATCGGCTTTCGCACGGCTCTCACGCGCACGCTGAACAGTTACGGCAAAAAGGAGGAGATGTTCAAGGATCTTGTTCCCTCGGGCGAGGATTTTCGCGAAGGGCTGACCGCCATCGTGGCTGTCCGCGTGGCCGAGCCGCAGTTTCAGGCCCAAACCAAAAACCGCCTCAACAATACCGAGGTCGAAGGCATCGTCAGCACCGCTTTCGGCGAGTTTCTCGGCAAATACCTGGAAGAAAACCCCAAAACGGCCAAAAGCATCGTCAAAAAGGGGCTGCTCGCCGCCGAGGCCCGCGAAGCGGCCCGCAAAGCCAAGGACGTGCTCCGCAATCGCAAGGGAATTCTCGGCAGCGGCTCGCTCCCCGGCAAGCTGCGCGATTGCCTCAGCAAAAACATGGAAGAGTGCGAGCTGTACCTGGTCGAAGGGGATTCGGCCGGCGGCAGTGCCGAAGGGGGCCGGCTCCGGCAATTCCAGGCGATTCTGCCGCTGCGGGGCAAAATTATCAACGCTTATAAATCGCGCGAAGACAAAGTCCTCGACAATGCCGAGGTCCAGGCCATGATCCAGGCCATCGGCACCGGCATCGGGGCGGATCAAGACATGACCCGCCTGCGCTACAACAAAATCATCATCATGACCGATGCCGACGTGGACGGCTCGCACATCCGCACGCTGCTCTTGTGCTTCTTCTATCGGCAGATGTATCAGCTGGTCGCCACCGGCCACGTCTATGTCGCCCAGCCGCCGCTGTTTCGCGTCACCAAGGGGAAGGCCAAGCCCTACTACGTGCAGACCGACGACGAAATGAAAACGCAGCTCATGGAGCGCGGCCTTACCGACTCCGAGCTGATCCTGGAAAACGGCGAGCAAATCACCGGCGTAAAAATGCAGCGACTCGCCGGCATCCTGGCGGGCATGGAAGAATCGCTCTTGGCCCTGGAACGCCGCGGCATCAGCCTCAAGTCGTTTGCCGCCCGCCTGGCCGACCGGCCCGACGGCAAACTCCCCGAATACCACGTTTATCACGGTTCCACCGAGCTCTGGCTGGGCAAAGCCGAGTTCGAGAAGTTCATCGAAACGCACCAGGCGCCGCCGGCCCCAGCTCCCGCAGTTGCCGATCCCGCCGCGCCGCCGCCGGAGAACGGCCAGGCCGGCGCCCCGCCATCGCCCACCTTCCACTACACCCACCTGCACGAGGTCATCACGATCAACCAGGGGCTGGCCGATCTGAAAGTCAATTTTGGCTTTGCCATCGAGATGCTCATCCCCCAGGAGCGGACCGGCAGCGACCTGCCGCGCTATGTTCTCCGCCGGGGCGAGCACGACGTGGCCCTCGAAGACCTGCGCGGTCTCGCCGCCGCCATCCGCGAAATGGGCCAAAAGGGAATGTCCGTCACCCGGTTCAAAGGTCTTGGCGAAATGAATGCCGAGGAACTCCGCGAGACGACGCTCGACCCCGAGAACCGCACCCTCGTCAAAGTGCTGATGCAAGATGCCGGCGCCGCCGACGACATGTTCCGCGTGCTCATGGGGGACAAAGTCGAACCCCGCCGCGAGTTCATCGAGAAGCACGCGCTGGAGGTGCGGAATTTGGATGTGTAGCGGCTTGGCGTAGAATAGACTGACAAGCCCGAAGCGCCAGCGAGGGAAATTGCGAGAGGAGTATTGCATGTCGGCAACGACCAAAGAGCAAGTCATCGAGCTCATCGAGCGGATGCCCGCCGACGCGACGCTGCCGGAGATCATGGCCGAGCTGTACGTCCGCCGGAAAATCGACGTGGGGCTGGAGCAGCTCGACCAGGGACAGTCGCTAAGCCAGGAGGAAGTCGAGCAAAGGCTCAGCCGATGGCTAAGCTAAGGTGGTCGTTGCAAGCCGCTACCGATTTGGAGGAGGCTTGCGAGTACATAGCGCGAGATTCTGAAGAATACGCCCGCCTGTTCGCGCAACAAGTGATGGCGATTCTTAAGAGCATGGCCAAGGAGCGGCTGCCCGGTAGCATGGTCCCTGAGTACGGCCGCGAGGAAGTTCGCGAGCGGTTGCTGCACAGTTACCGGATCATCGTGCGCGTCCGCGCCCGGCAGGGAGTGCTGGAAGTCGTGCGCATTTTTCACGGCGCCCGCCTCTTGCCGCCGCTGGACGGGTAGCCACAAGGTATCCGCGCTGCCGACGACATGTTCCGCGTGCTCATGGGCGACAAAGTCGAGCCCCGCCGCGAGTTCATCGAAAAGCACGCGCTGGAGGTAAGGAATTTGGATGTGTAAGGCAGTATTAGTGAAGCTAATAGAAAATATTTTCGAGGAGGTCAGCCCAGATTCATGCTCTACTCGAAACGCGGTTGCGGATTGGTCGCAGGCTGAGATTGGTTACACTAGCCGAGCGGCGACGGGCAAGCCAGCCGCGGTTGCGGATTGGTCGCAGGCTGAGATTGGTTACACTAAGCAACAGCGGGCCGCGCATGGAGCCGAGTTGCGGATTGGTCGCAGGCTGAGATTGGTTACACTACCTGCATTGTGACGGTGTTCAGCAAGGCGGTTGCGGATTGGTCGCAGGCTGAGATTGGTTACACTGCTGCGCGAACTCAATCCAGATCGCGAATAGTTGCGGATTGGTCGCAGGCTGAGATTGGTTACACTAGTTTCGCCAGGGCCTCTTTGTTCGTGTGGTTGCGGATTGGTCGCAGGCTGAGATTGGTTACACTACTGCCCGCGATGTAGCCGTAGTCTTGACCGTTGCGGATTGGTCGCAGGCTGAGATTGGTTACACTTGCGGACTGATAACAATGTTCCGTCGGTTGGTTGCGGATTGGTCGCAGGCTGAGATTGGTTACACTGAAGCGAGCGAGGGCGAAATACGAAGCGGGGTTGCGGATTGGTCGCAGGCTGAGATTGGTTACACTCATGACGGCGGGAGAGGTCACGGCCGGCAGTTGCGGCTTGGTCGCAGGCTGAGATTGGTTACACTCGCCCGGCGACGGCGCGTGAAACACCAGCGGTTGCGGATTGGTCGCAGG
>JANRLS010000233.1:0-13192 GCA_033762315.1 Pirellulaceae bacterium | reverse complement strand
AAGGAGCGCCCGAGGTGGCTTTCCACGACGGTCGCGAGCTGCGCGGCATCCCGCCGAATCAGGTGACGTTCACCGCCGCCGAAGCGGCCGAAATTCGCCACGGCTATTTCGCGAACATCAGCTTTTTGGATGCGCAGCTGGGGCGCGTGCTCGATGCTCTCGAAAAAAGCGGTCAGGCCGAGCGGACGATCATCGCCTTCGTCGCCGATCACGGCTACCATGTCGGCGAGCATGGCTTGTGGGCCAAAACATCGAATTTCGAGTTCGATGCGCATGTGCCGCTGCTGGTGGCCGCGCCGGGCGTTTCGGTCCCGGGGGGCCAGAGCGACGGGGTGGTGGAACTGCTCGATCTGTTTCCGACCCTCGTTGAACTGTGCGGCTTGCCGAAGCCCGAGGGTCTGGAAGGATTGAGCCTGGCCCCCGCGCTACGCGACCCGGCGGCGACGATCAAGCCGGCCGCCTTCACCCAGCATCCGCGCCCCGCCTATTACGACCGCGAGCCCAGCAAGCTGCCGGCGGCGATGGGATGCAGCGTGCGGACGCCCCTCGTGCGCTACACCGAATGGCGCGATTGGAAAACGGGTGCGGTTGTCGCTCGCGAGCTGTACGACGCCAAGCTCGACCCGGCCGAGCTGCGCAACGCGATCGATGCTCCCGCGCTCGCCGCCCCCCAGCGCGAAGCCGCCGCGCTGCTCGCCAAGCAATTTCCACCGGTCAAGCACTGATTTGCCATCGTGGGGCAGGCGTCTCGCCTGCCGTGTCGGCAGTCGGTTGCCGTAGGTGTGTTGTTCGTCACGGGAGCACACCCACGCAAGCGTGGGACGTGGCCCTCAGTTAACCCCGCGGAGTTTCGTTCCATGCCCCTCTCTCGCCGCCGCTGGCTCGGTTTCACATCTTTGGCCATCGCTTCGGCTGCCGGTCGGCCGCTACGGGGCGCGGAACCGGCTGAGAAACAGGAGACCAAGGAGAAACTGCGGGCCCTCTTGGCCCCGTATTTTCAGCCCCCCGCTGAGTTCGCGGGCGATTTTGGCGACTACCGCTCGCCCCTCCTGTTCGACGATGGCTCGCCGGTAAAAACCGCAGCCGATTGGCCTCGCCGCCGGCAAGAAATTCTCAGCACCTGGCAGCGCCGGTTGGGGGCCTGGCCCCCGCTGGTCGAAAAGCCCGCTATCAAGGAACTCGAGACGACCGACCGTGAGGGGATCCTCCAAAAGCGGGTTCAGGTGCCGATTTCGTCCGACGGCAAGCTCGCCGAGGGCTACTTGCTGGTTCCGCCCGGCAAGGGGCCGTTTCCTGCCGTGCTGGTTCCGTTTTACGAGCCGCTCACCAGCATCGGCTTGGGTCAAAAAGGACGCGGCACGCACGACTACGGCTGGCAACTGGCTCGACGCGGGTTTGTTACCCTTTCGATCGGCACCCCCGGTTCGCTCGACAAAATCGGCAAGGATACGCGGCAAGTGCTCACGGAGGCGGGAGCCGAGCAGCGCCGCCAACCGCTAACGATCCTGGCCTACGTCTCCGCCAATTGCCACACCGCGCTCGCCCAAATGCCTGTAGTCGATCCCGAGCGGATCGGGATCATCGGGCTCTCGTATGGGGGGAAGTGGTCGATGTTCTCTTCGTGCCTATACGACAAGTTCGCCTGCGCGGTTTGGAGCGATCCGGGGATCGTGTTCAACGAGAAGAACTCGAACGTCAACTACTGGGAACCGTGGTATCTGGGCTATGACCCCGCCGAGCGGCGCGAGCCCGGCGTTCCCTCGGCCGAAAATCCGCGCACGGGCCTTTATAAGGAAATGGTGGCCGCCGGGCAGGACCTGGTCGATTTTCATGCGCTCTCCGCTCCGCGACCGATTCTCGTTTCCGGCGGCACCGAAGACCCGCCGCGCAACTGGCGGGCGCTCAATCATCTGGTCGCGGTCAACAAAATGCTGGGGCACGAAAACAGGATTGCCCTGACCGCGCGCCCGTCGCATGTTCCCACGGCCGCAGCGCTGGCGCTCGAATTGGCGTGGCTCGAATACTGGCTCCAGTAGCCGGCATTACCGGAACTGATGCAGCCAATCGGCCGCTTGTGCTGGCTGGCGAACCCTTGCCGCCGGAACATTGGCGATTCCGCCGCCGCTAGGTGTTGCCGCGACTTTGCGGGCGAACATTCGCGCCAATGCGGCTGATCGCTCTAGCTTGCCGGGGCAATGGCCGCGCATCCGCGCCGGCCGCTACATGCGGGGATGGCCGCGCCGTTTCGCGAACGGACAAACTTTCGGCGATCCGTGCGACAGCGCCCCGAGACCCGCATTTTCTAAGCTATATTGGGCTGCCGGGCCGCCTCGACCGTTGGGCGGTGTTACGTTTGACGTGCATCCCGCGCCGGCTTCGGCCGCAGTCTCCTCGATGACTGTCACGCGCGGGTTCGCGGTTACGTCGCACCCTCCCCGAGTCCGTCGAGGCCCCACCATGCTCATGCGACACGTCCATCCCAAACTCCAGTTCGCGCACATTTTGCCCTACGGCGCCATTCTTCACGAGAACGGCGTCCAGTTCGTCGTCTTTAGCCGCAGCGCAACCGCCATGCGGCTCTTGCTCTACGAAAACGTCAACGATCCCGAGCCCGAGGAAGTCATCGAGTTCAGTCGCGAGACCGACCGCTGGGGAGACATTTGGAGCATTTTTGTTCCCGGCTGCGGCGCGGGGCAGCTCTATCATTTTCAGGCTGACGGCCCGCACGATCCGGAACATGGCCAGTATTTCGATGGCAAGGCCCGACTCATTGATCCTTATGCCCGGGCCTTAGCCGGCAATTTCCTCCCCTCGACCGACGGCGTCATTCGACCGCCCAAATGCGTGGTGATCGACGACTATTTCGACTGGGAAGGAGACCGTCACCTGCGGCGGCCCGTCAGCGAAACGATTATCTACGAAACCCACGTTCGCGGCTTCACCAAGGATAAAACCGCCAAGGTGAAAAACCCCGGTTCCTATCTGGGGCTGATCGAGAAGATTCCGTACCTGCAATCGCTGGGTATCACCGCCGTCGAGCTGATGCCCGTCCACGAGTTTCCGACGAACGGCATTTTCGGGCAAACGCTCGAACGGCCGAATTATTGGGGCTACGACTCGATGGCCTTCTTCTCGCCTCACCGCGGCTATGCCGTCAGCACCAGGCCCGGCAGCCAGGTGAACGAATTCAAACAGATGGTGAAGGCGCTGCACGGGGCCGGCATCGAGGTGATTTTGGACGTGGTTTACAACCACACTTGCGAAGGGAACGAACTCGGCCCGACGCTGTCGTTCAAAGGGCTCGAAAACAAAGTTTATTACATGCTGGGGAACGGCGGTAGCTACTATAAGAACTACTCCGGCTGCGGCAACACGGTGAACGGCAACCACCCGGTCGTTCGCGAGATGATTTTCCACTCGCTCCGCCACTGGGTGCATAACTATCACGTCGATGGTTTTCGGTTCGACCTGGCGTCGATCCTCAGCCGCGACCGGAATGGGAACCTCGTGCCCAATCCGCCGCTTTTGGAGGCGATTGCCGAAGACCCGCTTTTGGCCGATACGAAGATCATCGCCGAAGCGTGGGACGCCGCCGGGGCTTATCAGGTCGGCAGTTTTGGCGATTTGCGATGGGCCGAGTGGAATGGCCGCTATCGGGACGATGTCCGCCGGTTTTGGCGCGGCGATAAGGGGCTGATGGGGGCCTTTGTCACACGGCTCGCCGGGTCGAGCGATCTCTATGAGCATGCCGGCCGCCCGCCGTATTGCAGCATTAACTTCATCACGTCGCACGATGGCTTCACGCTGAACGACATGGTCAGCTACAAGGAGAAGCACAACGAGGCGAACGGCGAAGGAAATCGCGACGGCGACAACAATAACCACAGCGATAACTACGGCGTCGAAGGGCCCACCAAGCGGCCGGAGATCGACAACCTCCGCGTGCGGCAGATCAAAAACATGCTCGCGACGCTGCTCCTCAGCCAGGGTGTGCCCATGTTCGTCGCCGGCGACGAATGCCGCCGCACGCAAAAGGGAAACAACAACGCCTATTGCCAGGACAACGAAACGAGCTGGATGAACTGGGATTTGGTCAAGCAAAACGAGCATCTCGTTCGGTTCGCGTCGGCGGTCATCAACTTTCGCCGCAGCCAGCCGACGGTCCGCCGCGAGCAGTTCCTCACTGGCAAGCCCCGGTTCGAGGGAGATTTGCCCGATGTCAGTTGGTTTAGCGCTTTGGGCACCGCCGTCGATTGGCACGGCGATGATTCGACGTTGATCGCCTTGCTCAAGGCGCTGGAGCCCGAGCACGACCCGGAAGGAAAATCGCGCGACGTGCTGATTTTGATCAACGCCAGCAGCGAGCCGCGCGAGTTCATCTTGCCGCCGCTGGCCAAGGGAACTCGCTGGCGGCTGCTCTTGGATACGGCCGCCGCCCCGCCGTATGACGTGTATCCTGATCTCGACGGCCCCCCGCCGCCGCGCTCCCGCCGGTTGACGCTGTCGTACCGGTCGATGTGCGTCTTCGTGGCGGATGTGTAGGGCCGCCAGCCGGGCTCGCAAATCCATCGTCAGCTCGAGAAAGCCCTCGAATCCTCGCCTTATGGGCGGGGATCTGCAAAGTCCCTATGCCGCGGATTATGATATCGCCGGGTTCCTGGGGACTTTTGCCAAGGGGGCGGGCCTATGACGACCGGCAAGTGGCTGACCTGGACGGCGGTTTTTGCGGCGACGCTCGCCTGGGGTTTGCCCGCGAGCGGACAGAATCCGGTCCGCATTAAGAAGACCGGCAAAGTCGTGGCCGTTTCGCCGGGGGCAATTAGCGCTACCGCCGACGGCAAGAGCTACACGCTCAAATTCAAGCCCGAGCAGTCGGTCGTCATGGTCACGGGCAAGCTCAAGCCCTCCGATCTGCAGCTGGGAACGATCGTCCGCCTGACCGCGATGCTCAAGGGCGCGGTGGTCGATGGCGAAGTGGCCGAGGTCAAGGTCTATACCACGGCTGACGGCTACCAGGCGGGGGTGCTCAAGGATGCGGCCGACCAGCCGGCGACGATCACCGGGGCGATTCAGAAGATCAAGGACAACGTGTTGACGATTGGTGCCGGGCGGCAGCGCATCACCGCCACGCTGGCGGAAGACGCCAAAGTCATTCTGGAAACCAAGGGCTATAGCATTTGCAAAGGTGGCGAGCCGATCGAGTTCGACGGTCGCACCACCGACGGCTCGAACGTCACCGCGCTCAAGATCGTCATCACCAAGGGGGAGCCGCTCGTCGAGCCCAAGCCGACGGGAAAGGCGAAGAAAGCGAAGTGATCGTCGCTTGGCTCTCGAATACAAGTGCCTTAGCCACGGATGAAGCACGGATTCTCACGGATGAAAAGTCGAAACGAGCGAATCTCTCGAAAGCAACTTCTCCACGAGGACATCATGCGCATTTTCATTTGTCTGGTTGTTTGTCTTGCGGCACTCTCGGCGTCCGCCGCCGAGCCGCTGCCGGTGGTCTTCGAGGAGAACTTTGAAAAGGGGGCCGACGGGTGGCAGCCTTTCGACGCCAAGCAATGGCAAGTGAAGAAGACCGACCAGGGGCAGGTCTATAGCCAGCATCAGAAGAAGTCGGCCTACAAACCGCCGCACCGCAGCCCGACGAACGTCGCCCTGCTGAAGGACGTGGTCGTCGGCGACATGGAACTGACCGCCCGTGTCCGCAGCACCCACCCCGACTATGGCCATCGCGACGCGGTGGTCGTTTTTGGCTATCAGGATCCGGCCCACTTCTACTATGTCCACCTCGGCAAGCAGGCCGACGACCACGCCAATCAGATCTTCATCGTCAATGGCGAGGCTCGGACCAAGATTTCGCTCACCTCGACCAGCGGCACCAACTGGGACGACAATTGGCACACCGTCCGTGTCGTGCGCCGCCCCGCTGACGGAACCATCGAGATTTACTACGACGACCTGACCAAGCCCGTGATGACCGCCAGCGATAAGACCTTCGCTTGGGGGCAAATCGGCGTCGGCACGTTCGACGACACCAGCGACTGGGACGACATCGTGATCCGCGGCACGAAAGTCGGGAAGCCGAAGGTTGAGAAGTAGATTGGAAAAAAAGCGGCATTTGCGAAGACTGGCAAAGAAGTACCGGTCGCGTTGAGTTTGCCGGTTTTGTCGAAAGTTCTGATTGCGCAAAGTCCGATAACTGACGCTGCGAACCGTTGTCGGCCCAACTGGGGCCGCGCGTTTTGCCGTAAATCGAAGCGTTGAAAGGACTTAGCATGATCGGGACACTTCGCGGCACCGTCTGGCTGGAAGTCGCCTGCGTGGCGCTCGGGGCCGCCAGCATGCCAGCAGCGGCCCAGCAGTTGGGCCGGTCGGTTGCCTGGTCCCCCACCCGCGATGCCGCCCCGGTGGCCGCACCCGCCCACTTGGAAGTGGCTCCGATAGGTTCCGGCGTCACCCGCGCCCAGGCGATGGCCGACGACATCGCCAGCGGACGCCGCCCGGCAGCTTCGCCCTTTCGTCAGGCCCGCCTTTCGCCGCGCGACATTGGCCACATGCACGCGAACTATGTCGAGGGACCGACCGTCGTCGAGCACTTGCCCACCCCCCGCGGTGTGGTGCCCGACGCGCGGATGATGCTGGAGCATCCCGGCGAGGTTTATGGTCCCGAATTTGCCGCCCCTGGCTGCGATAGTCGCGGCGGCGCGGGGTGCGAGGCTTGCGTCGATTGCTGCGGCAACTGGAACTCGTGCGGGCCAATTTCCCCCTGCGCCCTGCTGCCTTGTCTCCCCACGCAAAACCTGCAAATTTTCGGCGGCATGGAGGGGTTCACCGGCCCGCTCAATCGGGGCACCAGCGGCAGCTTCGGGTTTTACGAGGGCTTCAACCACGCGGTCCCCCTGTGCCGCACCGGCTTTTGCGGGCAATTTGGTGCCGCCTGGACGCAAAGCAACTTCGATGGCTCCGTCCTGACGACCGAAGAGCGACAACAGGTGTTTCTGACCGCCGGCATCTTCCGCCGCGTCGATTGGGGCCTGCAGGGAGGGCTGGTGTTCGATTATTTGCACGACGAGTGGGATTACGAGCTCGACATCGGCCAACTCCGCGGCGAAATCGGCTGGCGCACCGATCCGTGCAACGAATTCGGCTTCTGGTTCACCACCGGCGTCAGCGACAGCAGCACCAGCTTGCGGCAGATCGTCGATATCGGCGACGGCCTGACCCGCATCGTCAGCCGGCAAACCACCGTCGAAGCCAACGACCTCTATGCCTTCTACTTTCGCCGCCATTTGCAATGCGGCGGCGATGCCCGTTTGTTCGCGGGCTTTTCGGGCAACAACCAGGGGCTGTTCGGCGGCGACGCGACGGTGCCGCTCAATCCGTGCCTGTCGCTGCAGGCGAGCGCGACGTATGTCACCTCGAGCAACGAAGGGGTGTACGAAAACCGGGGCTACCTCGACGAAACGTGGAACGTCGCCGTCGGGCTCGTTTGGACTCCGTTCGCCCGCCCCGGCAACTGCTGCCCGAACTATTGCCGGCCGCTCTTTAACGTGGCGAACAACGGCTCGTTCGCCACGCGAATCACGACCGCCGTGGTCGAGGCGAACTAGAAACCTGATCCGGCCCGCGGGCGTGAAGCAACGCACTACGTCACGTTCCGATAAATGACCAGCGCCACCACCGCCGCCAACAGCCCCAAACAGCCGACGATGCCGACGAGCGAAAAGACCTGAAACGCCTGGTTATCGTTGAGCGCCCGCCGCGTCCATTCGACGTCTTCCTGCTCTTCGACGAGCTTCTCGAAAACCCCCCGCACGAAGGCTTGCTGGTCGTCGGTTTCCCCGGTCGCGGCAAAGTAGCAGCCGCTGAACGGAATCGGCTCGCGCAGCTCTTTATCCTGCGGAACGTGCCCAAAACCGCCGACGAGCACCTCGTTCAGCACTCCCGCCAGCGTGCAGCGAATTTTGCACAGCAGGCCATACAGCCGCTGGTTGCCGGGGCGCGTCAAGGCTTCGGCTTCGCGAAAGAGCGTGTGAATCCAATCTTCGAAGACGCCGGCTAATTGAGCGCACAGCGCCCCCATCGGCTCGGCATTGGGAATCATGCGGACATCGAATCGCCGGCCAAAACGCTGCGCGAGCGCCCGCTCGCGGCCGACTCGCCGCACGAGCTCGCGGAAGCCCCGTTCTTCGTGCATGCCGACGACCAGGGCCGTCACCGGGCAGCGAATTTCCAGCTCGCGTTGCAGGCAGCCCAGGTCGGACCGCACCGTTCGCTGCAATTGCTGCGTTTCGCGGGCGCTCGCCTGGAAAATCTCGAACGGCAAGAGCACGAGCACGCCGTTCGTGGGACAGAGCGGATGCCGCGCCTGCTTGAGCAGATGGCAAACATATTCCAGCCGTTCGAGCTGCTTGGCGGCATCGCGCTGCGAGAGGATCGCGGGTTGATCGCTGGTGGCGGGGGCGGCCGAAGGGGCGGCCGATTCGCGCTCGGGCTCCTCCGCGGTTTCGGTCTGCGAGGAGGCGGCCTGGGCATCGGCCTGCGACTGCATGTCGGCCACGAACTGGTCGAGCATGATCGTGCCGCGATTGCCGCCGGTGGGAGCCGGCTGCGCGGCGATGGCCGGGGTCGCGACCGCCGTCCGCTTGATCGCCGGGGCGGCCATGATTCCCGAAGGCCCCAAATCCCCCGGCGGCCCCGCTTCGGCCCGCCGCTTCTCCAAAAGGGCGGCCAGCGCGCTCGTGCCGCTCGTCTCGGTGAGAAACAGATAAATTCCATCCGGCCCGGCATACCAGTGCAGCGCGGCGGGGCCATCGGGCACGTCGCGCACGCGCACCCCCAGGCTCGCGGCCCGCACCAGCGACTTTTGCTGACGAACGGTCGGCGCGCCGAGCACGAGAAACAGCGGCGCGCTATTGATGTTGAGGCCGTTTTGCGCGAGGGCGTCGAGCCCCGCTTTCCAGGCGAAGTCGATTTCGGGAAAGTCCGATTTGTCTCCCTCCAGCCAGAGCTTGATCGCCCGATACAGCACCAGCGGAATCGCGATTGCCAGCAGCACTTCCAGCGTGATCCGCCACCACGACATCGAATGCCGCCAGGGAATGTTCGCTGGATCAATCAGGAAGAACACCCAAGCCGTGACGATCAGGACGATGAGGAACAGGCTGGTGAGACACGACGCACAGCCCGCCGCGGTGATTTGCTTGGGGAGGCTCGTCAATCGCGCGACCATGCCGGGGGACTTTTCCCCCTTTGGTTTCTCCTTGGGTTTTTTGGCGGCTTTGGCCGGCTTGTCGGTGGTGGCTTCGTCGCTCATCGGAATCCCGCCCCGTTAGTAGAGCATCAGCACGACCGTGATCGTGGCGAGCATCACAAAGAACAGCCCCGACCACAGCGCGACATACCGGGCCCGCAGCGGCAATGCGCCGCCGAGATCCTTCCGTTTGCCGGTCACTTGCGGCCGCCCCTGGCCCAGGCGCACCGACATCGCGGCACCGCGGGCCCAGGCGTCGATATCAGGCGGGAGCGCCAGCGATTGAATTGCCTGCCGGGCGAATTCCGGATCGCGATACAGCCCGCGAAAGCCGAGCACCACGCAGACATAGAACACTTCGAGGGCATCGCGCTGCGTCAAGGCCGAGGCTTCCTTCGCGAGAATGTAGAACCGGTCGTAGCATTCGCGGGAGTTGAACAGCTCGACCTCCAGCACGTTGTTGCTCCACCAATCGCGCCCCGACCAGGCGGCATCGACGAGCATTTCGTCGATCCAGGCGGCCAGGGCATATTTGGCGAGCCGCCATTGCTCGCCAGCGCCGAGCATCGCCTCGGCCTGGTCCAAGAGGCCGCGGATGCGGGCCCGCTCGTCTTGGGGCGAGAGGTTTTCTTCGCGCGCGATCCGGTCCAAAAGCCCCAGCACATGGAGCATGATCGGATCGACAGCCTGGGCAAATTGGGGCGTCATACCCTGGTTGGCACCGCGTACAAGGCGAATTGCAGCGGAATGTTCCGGCCGCGGTTGGAGATCACCAGTTGCCGCTCTCCTTGCAGCCGGTCGAGGTTCACGATCAGCGAATCCTTCAGTCGCATGGCGAGCGTTTGCGTGGCTTGCACGTCGCGCCAGGAGGGGGTGTCGTTGCGGTTCACTTCGTAATACAGCCAGTCGGTTTGCGATGGGAGCGCTCGCGGATGGCGGTCGAGCGGCCGCAACTCCAGCCCCGGCGCCCGCTGCTTGAACAGGATTTCCACCTGCCGGCTGCTGCCGAGTTTCCAGTCGAGCTGGCCGGAGGAAAGCAAATCGCGGCATTCCTGGGGAGTGAGGTCTCCCTTGTTCACGCCGATGTACCACTGCCAGTCGCTGTTGAACCACTTCGATTCGAGCGTGACTTGCATCCCCAGGCCGACGCCGACAAAGTAACGCTGCTCGTATTCGTAATCCCGCACCGCGTTGAGCAGCCGCTCGATCCGCAGCTGAATCTCCTTGAAGATGCCGTGCAGGTTGTCGTGGTCGTAGGGGGGCACCGCCTCGGTGCGCCGCGTGGGGGCGAAAATCGAAAGCTGCCCCGCGATCCGGCACAGTTCGGTATAAGCGACGAGCGGATGCACCCCCTGGGCGAAACCAAGAATCGAGAGCACGTTGTGCGCCGCGTTCAGCTCGCTGAGCATCAAAATGCGGTCGGTATCGCCGGCATTGCGGCTTTCGAGGCCAATGTTGCGGCTGGCGATTTGATCGCTCAGCACTTCGATTTTCTGGCCGATCATGTCGTACACGGCCCGCACGATGTCGCGCGATAAGCCTTGCCAGGCATCGATCGTAATGACCGGCGGAATATAGCTGTCGTCCAGCTGTGGCCGGGGAGAGCCGGCACTCGCCCGCTTCACCTGGGCGATGGGCAAAAGCTCGTAGCCCGATAAGTCTTGCGTCGAAAGGAGCAGCTTGATGTTGAGCGCCCGCAGCTCGACCTCTTGCTCGTTACCGCCCGAGACTTCATCCGGAATCGGCAAGCGGGCGGGGGCGAAGCGTGTCGGGCCGGCACCATCGGCCTGGGCGACATTCGGCCGCCCCAGCTTCAGCTTCGGAATGCCGACATAAACGCGAATCGTTGGCTCTTTGTTGAAGGCGTCGCTCAGGTCGGCGAGCGCTTTGCCGAGCGTTTGCACTTCGTCGCGCAGGTTGAGGCGGTCGGGCTCTTGACCGAAAGCCAGCGAAACGAGCGTGCCGTCGCGCAGGCGGGCCTTCAGCTCGCGCACCTCGAACTGGTGGTTGCCAAGCGCCTCGCGGCTGAAGTCGAGCGCGACCAGGCCGTAGTTATACGGATGGTCCCACTGCTCGGAAGTTTGCAGCGTTTCGGCCCAGTTCCGTTCGGACGCCTGAAAGTGATGGGGCCGGAGGAACAGCCCCTCGTACCAATTGACCGGTGGATTCCGCATGTTGTCCCCGAGTGCTGGCAAGTTGTGGCAGCTAACTTAGCAGATCGCCCCAAGTTGACAAACTGGGAAACCTGCGGGCGGGCGCGGCAATTTTGGCAAGCCGGGGCGCGAGCCAACCGTCAAATCCGGCACAGTTTACTCCACCGTTAAGGTCGCATTGGCCGATACATCCCGTAACGATGCCCCAGATTCGCAGCGTGGACGCTGCGCGGGCGGGGCAGCGCGGGATAACACCTTTCCATCGACCCGTGACAGCATTCGACCGGCAAAAGCACGCCTGCGGGGCTCTGGCCATCGCGACGTGCCTGATCAGCCTTGGCTTGGCGACGCGCTCCGTCGCCCAAGACCCCGCCGCGCCGCCGATTGTCCCCAACCAGCCGATTCGGGTTGGCTTGCCGGTCCCCCAGTTTACCCAAACTGGCGAGCTTGTCGTCCGACCGAATGTTTCCGCTGGAACGGGAGCGATGGGAGGCGCGATTGTGCCCCCCGGAATGCCTGCCGGTTATGCCCCGGCGGTTCGCTCCCCGGTGCCGCGGACGAGCTATCCCCCGGTCGGTTCCGCTCCGGCGCAGGCCAACCTGCCGACCGCGCCGGTCGATCCGTTTGTCAATCCAGCGACAGCGCCGCAAATCGGCATCCAGCCCGTGCAGCCGGCTGGGGCGACTTTTTTTCAGCCAGCGCCCGAGCCGGTTCCCGCGCCGCCAATGGCCGATATCCCCTTCAGCCTGAATCCCGAATCGCTTCCCGCTCCACAGCCGAGCGAAGGCCCAGGCTGGTTCGATGGATCGAAAATCGGCAACTTGCTCGGTGGCGATCCGAATGGTGTTTGGGGGCAGCCAGAGCCGCTGATTCCATGGGAAGACATTGGCAACTGGTGCAAGCACTGCATGTTGCGGCAAACCTCCCCCACGGGCGAGGCAGGGCTGGGCCGCGAGCGGGTCATGTTTGCTCCATTTGAGATCGACATCACCCAGCCGCAAGGCAATTTCCTCTGGCGCACCGATGCGGCCTACAACCTCGGCTTTCCAAACCGGTCGGAATACTTCTGGTCGCTGCCCGGCCGCGGTCCGGCTCCCGAGCGGGGCGTCGATTACGTCGACCATCGCTTCCGCTTTGAATTCGGCGGCGGGGCCTTCTCGCTGGCCACCGAAGTTCCGATCCGGCAGCTCAACCCCGAAATCAACGAAAACACCAACGGCGTCGGTGACATTCAACTCGTGCAAAAAACGGTCATCATCGACGGCAGCCGCTGGCAAATGACGCAGCTTCTGCGGACCACGTTCAACAACGGCAATGCCCGCAAGGGATTGGGCACCGGGCACGTTTCGATGGAGCCCGGCATGCTCTGGCGGTGGAAGTACAACGAGCTGACGTATTACCACAGCGAACTGAAAATGACGTTTCCCATTGCCGGCGATCCGATGGGAGCCAGCCCGATTTTGAAATGGGGCATCGGCATGAGCACGATCTATTACGAAACCGATACCATCGCCTATATGCCGACGCTCGAATTCACGAATCTCTGGTTTCTCGACGGCCAGCGGACGACCTATCCCGATGGCGTGCGGATCGATATCGATGCCGATGGCGTGCTGCTGCTGACTCCGGGCCTGCGGATGGTGTGCGATACCGGCGGCGATTTAGGGATTGTCGAACTGGGAGCGTCCATGCCGATCCAGCTTGGCGACGACGGCTGGTACAACTATCTCTTCCGGTTCGACTTGCGATTCGTTTTTTGAGCGACAACTCGCCGGCAATTGGC
>JANRLS010000232.1:0-14258 GCA_033762315.1 Pirellulaceae bacterium | reverse complement strand
GTCGAGCGCGCCCGCGGTGATCAGCAACTTGTTGTCGAGCACGAAGCCCATCGCGACGGCGGAGAGCCCGGCGTTGGAATTCAAAATCGAGATCACCGTCGGCATGTCGGCTCCGCCGATCGGAATGATCAGCAGCACTCCGAAGGTCAGCGAGAGGACGATGACTCCGGCGAACAGATACGGCGCGGCCGCACCGGTCGGATCTCGCACGAGCAACACGCCGAACAGCACGGCCAATGCCAGCAAGCCGATGTTGCTGACGTTCTGGAACGGATACGTCACAGGTCGCTGCGGAATCCACTTGACCTCTTGCAGCTTGCCGGCGGCTAACAAGCTGCCGGTGACGGTCAGGAATCCCAGCAGCACCTCGGCGACGATCGCACCCATGCGGAACTGCGTGAGCTGTTCTGGTTCGTAGACCGACCACAGAATGAACTTCGCCGTGCCGACCAAGCCGGCCGCGAGTCCGCCGAAGGCGTGCGAGATTGCGGTTCGTTGCGGCACGGCGGTCAGCGGGACTTTCGACAACGGGACACCCACGGCGAATCCGAGTGCGAGCGCCGCAATGATCCAGGCGTGGTGCGTGATCCCTGGCTGAGCCCACGTCGCCAGAATCGCCAGCGCCATCGCCACGATGCCAGCTCGCACGCCGCGTCTCGCGGTCTTCGGGTTGTTCATGCCGTGCAACGAGTACACGAACAGCACGGTCGCCACGAGATACGCCAACTGCCCGAGGTGGTGCGTCATCGCTTGGACTCCCCGCCGCCCGGCTGCTTGAACATCTTCAACATCCGGTCGGTGATGAGGAATCCGCTGACGACATTGGTCATCGAAGCGAACAGCGCGACGAATCCCAGAATGCGAATCCCCAGCGGGTAATCGTCTCGCCCCGTGACGATGATCGAGCCAACCACGGCAATCGCCGAGATGGCATTGGTCAGCGACATCAGGGGCGTATGCAGCAGGCGCGACACGCGGGTAATGACCCCCAGGCCAATGAACGTCGCCAGCATGAAGACGAACAGCATGGCCGGCCAGTCGGAGGACTGCGCGGGCTTGGCGGTTTCGTCAGCGAAGGCGGGCGAGGCGGTCGATGCGAGAGCGAAGATGGCCACGATCGCCGGCGTCCAGCACGTCCTCGAGCTCCATGAGGAAGCGACGGTATTCGATTTAACGCAAAGACGCGAAGATCGCAGAGGGCGCGACGGGATACGCAGCAGGGCATTCTGCAATTGCCTGGGCTGCTGTGGAAATTGTCTCGAGCTTTTCATCATGCTATTTCTCTTCCTTCGTACCCGCTTCCTCTGCGTTCTCTGCGATCTTCGCGTCTTTGCGTTGAAACAATCGACGTCCTTCCGCCAGATCGCACCCCATTCAAGTCTCCAGCGTTTCCTCCGCCTGCTTCGGCAGGCCGAGCAAGTCGCGCAGCCGCGGATGCGAGACCTGTCCTTCGTGAGCGGCGAGTGTCTCGCGGATGATTTCGTCGTCGCAGTTGAGCACCACTTCCCCCTTCTTGACGAGGTGCAAGAGGAAGTTCGTCACGTTGCCCGAAAACATCTGGCTGGCGTGCTGCGGCACTTCGCTGGGAAGATTGGTCGGGCCGAGGATCGTGATACCGTGGGCGATGACGCGCTCGTTGGCCCTCGTCAGCTCGCAGTTGCCGCCACGCTCGGCCGCCAGATCGACGATAACCGATCCGGCCGCCATGCCGGCGACGGCGGCGGCGGTGACAAGCAGTGGCGATTGCTTGCCGGGGATGGCGGCGGTGGTGATGACCACGTCGCTTTCGGCCATGACGCTAGCGAGCAGCTCGCGCTGGCGGCGATAGAACGCCTCGTCCTGGGCCTTGGCATAGCCGCCGGCACCTTCGGCCCCCGCGGTTTCGAGGGGCAGCTCGACAAACTTGCCGCCGAGGCTTTCGACCTGCTCGCGGCAGGCGGGGCGAACATCGTAGGCCCGGACCACCGCGCCGAGCCGCCGAGCGGTGGCGATCGCCTGCAAGCCCGCCACGCCAACGCCGATGATGAACACTCGGGCCGCCGTCAGCGTGCCGGCCGCCGTCATCAAGAGCGGAAAAATCTTCGGCAGCTCGATCGCTCCCAGCAGCACCGCCCGATAGCCGGCGATGGTGGCCATCGACGAGAGGACATCCATCGCCTGGGCGCGCGTGGTGCGGGGAATCAGTTCGAGGGCAAACAGGGTCGCGCCGGTTTGGGCGATCTCGGCGACCGCTTTTGGCTCCCCCAAAGGATCGCACATGCCGACGATGATTTGGCCTTTGCGGAAGCGGGGGAGATCGTCGCGCCCGTGCGCGGGATTCGCGCCAAGCGCCCGGACTTGCAGCACGATCGGCGCGGCCAAAGCCGCCTGGCGCGAATCGGCGATGAGGGCTCCTTTGTCGCGATACGCTTTGTCGGCGAAGCCCGCGGCCAACCCCGCGCCCGTTTCGACCAGCAATTCGATTCCCCCCTTGGCCAGCTTCGTCACGTCGGCCGGCGCGAGAGGGACGCGCCGCTCGCCGGGAAAGGTCTCCTTCAAAACGGCGACTTGCATGGGGGGCGATGGTGGCGAGGGGAGGCACGAACCAGCTTCGCGGCCCCCCTATTTAACGCCCCGCCGCGACACGTGCAAACTAGGGCGCGGGCCGAAGTGACGGGGAATTCACGATTCGGGATTTCACGGATGCTGTCGCGATTCGCGCCTCGACTAAAATCACCGCACGAGTTTCGCGACGAGAAGCTATACTGGGTGATGGCGGTAAACCAGGCGTCGCCGTGGATACAGGCGTGTAGCTCGGTTCGCTCACCGCCGCGACTGGGAGGTAACTTTGGTGAATGTTCCCAAGCGATATACGGTCAGCGATGGGCAATTCGTGCTGACCCTCGAGCCAGCCGACGAAGGGGGCTTCGTCGTCACGTCGCCGCTCGATCCGGAACTGGTGACCGAGGCCGAGACGCTGGCCGAAGCGTTCGAGAACGCGCGCGACGCTGCCGCGGCACTAAACGAGTCGCGCCAGAAGCTCGTCCGGCAATTGTCCCACGCCACTCCGTGAGTCGAGGCGGGTGTGCATCGAATCGACGTGGAACGTCACTTGCGCACGCATGGCTGCCTCTTGCATCATCACGGGGCGAACCACGACGTGTGGCTCAATCCCGTAAATCTGCGCAAGTCGTCGGTGCCGCGGCACAAAGAGATCAAGAACGGCACCGTCCGCGGAATCTGCCGAGCGCTCGACATTCCCAAGCCTTCCGCTCTCTGACGGCCCTATTTCGCCAGCTTCTTGTACTTAAACCGGTGCGGCTGGTCGGCGGCAATGCCGAGGCGCTCTTTGCGCTGGGCTTCGTAGGTTTGAAAATTTCCTTCGCACCAATGGACGTAGCTCTCCCCCTCGAAGGCCAGAATGTGTGTGGCGATGCGGTCGAGGAACCAACGGTCGTGGCTGATGACCACCACGCAGCCGGCATAGTTGAGGATCGCTTCTTCGAGCGCCCGGAGCGTATCGACATCGAGGTCGTTCGTCGGTTCGTCGAGGAGCAGCACGTTGCTGCCGCGGCGCAGGAGCTTGGCCAGATGGACGCGGTTGCGCTCGCCCCCCGAAAGGACGCCGACCTTCTTTTCCTGGTCGGGACCGCGGAAGTTGAACCGGTTGACATAGGCCCGCGAGTTGACCTTCTTGCCTCCCATTTCCAGGTTGTCGTGGCCGCCGGAAATTTCTTCATAGACTGTTTTGTTCGGGTCGAGGGCGTCGCGGTTTTGATCGACGTAGCCCAGCTCGACGGTCGGGCCGACGCGCAGCTCCCCCCCGTCGGGCTGCTCTTCTCCCATCATCAGCCGGAAGAGGGTCGTTTTGCCCGCGCCGTTGGGACCGATCACGCCGACGATGCCACCGGCTGGGAGGCGGAAGTCGAGGCCATCGATGAGCAGCTTGTCGCCATAGCCTTTGACCAGCTTCTTGGCTTCGACCACCAAATCGCCCAGGTGCTTGCCAGGGGGAATCTGGATCTCGAACTCCTCCGGTCGCTCTTCAAACCGCTCGGCCGACATCTTCTCGTAGGCGGTGATGCGAGCCTTGCTCTTGGCTTGCCGCGCGCGGGGGGACATGCGGACCCATTCCAGCTCGCGGTCGAGCGTCTTTTGCCGGGCCTGGCTTTGCCGCTCTTCGCGGGCGAGCCGCTCCTTTTTCTGAATCAGCCACGACGAGTAATTCCCTTCCCACGGAATCCCCATGCCGCGGTCGAGCTCCAAAATCCACTTAGCGACGTTGTCGAGGAAGTAGCGATCGTGCGTGACGGCGACGATGGTGCCGTGATAATCGGAGAGGGTCCGCTCCAGCCAGTTGATCGCCTCGGCATCGAGGTGGTTGGTAGGCTCGTCCAGCAGCAGGAGGTCGGGCTTTTGCAGGAGCAGCTTGCAAAGGGCGACGCGCCGCCGCTCGCCGCCGGAGAGCTTCGTTACGTCTGCATCGCGGTCGGGCAGGTTCATCACCTCCATCGCGATTTCCAGCTCGCGGTCGATCTCCCAGGCTCCGGTGGCGTCGATGTGGTCCTGCAGTCGGGCCATTTCGTCGCACAGCTTTTGCATCTGGTCGTCGTCCATCGGCTCGGCCAGCTTTGTCGAAATCTCGTTGAAGCGATCGACCTCCTTGCGCCGCGGGGCGACCGCCTCTTGCAGGTTGCCCCAAACATCGAGCCCCTTCGTCAGCTGCGGCTCTTGCGAGAGGTAGCCGCGCGTGAAGCCGTCGGTCAGGCGGGCTTCGCCGTCGTAGTCTTTATCGAGGCCGGCCATGATCCGCAGCAGCGTGCTCTTGCCCGCCCCATTGCGACCGAGCACGCCGATTTTGGCTCCCGGATAAAACGACAGCCAGATATCCTTCAGCACCTCCCGATGGCCATGTTTTTTGAGGAGACGCTCCATCGTGAAGATGTATTGGCGAGACATGGGTGCGGGGGGGCAGGGGACAGGAGTCAGGGGACAGGAGTCAGCCGAGCCGTGCGGTCTTCATCCTATCGGCTGGCAGGAAATTGCCGCAGGGGGGATGGAACGCGGCGATGGGGCGCCACCAAGCATTGGACTTTGGACCTTGGACTTTGGACTTCGAACCTTGGACCTTGGACTTCGAACCTTGGACTTCGACTCCCGACCCTTTCCCACGCCCCTACGACGACGCGCTGCGATAATTCCGCAGGGCGGCCTGAAAGACGAAGCGCGAGAGGCCGAGGCTGGCGGCGGTGGCGACCAGGGTGAACAAGGCCAGGGTCCAGGTGTCGCTGCTGCCGGGAGTGACCGGCTGGGCGACGATGCGGGCGGGGACATTCACCACGACGAGCACGGGGATGATGAAGGTGCTGACAAAGCGGATCGGCCGCCCCCAAGCGCCGTCGTAGATTTCCATTGGGTAGCGGGAGAAGTTCGTGATGTAGAACCAGAAGTCGTAGAGCGAGCGGTTCTGACCCAGCCAGATGCTGGTGGCCGACAGGGCGATCATCAGGCTGTAGAGAATGGCTACGCCGCAGAGGACGTAGAACACATAGAGGAAGATGGTTACCGGGCCGATCTCGGGCGGCGGCGAACGGCTGAGGCCCATTTGCACGAGGCTGACGACAAGCAGCACCAGCCCCGCCACGAAGTTGGCGAAGCTGGACCAATCGATCTTTTCCAGGGAGATGAGAAATTGCGTGTCGATCGGCTTGAGCAGGGCGAAGTCGAGGCCGCCGGTGCGGATGAGCTCGCTCAGGTCTTCGCAGTTGGGCATGAAAAACGCTTGCACCAGGCTGTTGACGAGCATCGTCGTTGCCAGGAAGGCGAAGAACTCCCACTGCCCCCAGCCGGTGTTCGCGCCGATGGTGGTGGTGTATTGAAAGATCAGCAGATAGAAGCCGAGGTTCATGAGCGTCCACGTGACGCTGCTGGCGCACTCGATCAGGAAGTTGGCGCGGAACATCATGTTCCGCACCAGGCTATTGCGGGCGAAGGTGAGGAAGATGCCGAAGTAGGCCGCGGGGTTCATTGCTCAGCCTCCGTAGGCGCTATAGCGCTGCGTGCCGAAGTGAAACAGCACCCGCGACAGGAGCAGAAAGAACAGCACCCAGCCCGCTTCGGCCACGAGGCCCCACACCAATTGCCAGCCTTGGATTTTCTCGAGCAGCACCGCGGCGGGAAAGAACGCCAGGAATTGCAGCGGCGTGAGCGAGACCAGCGTGTGCCAAGGTTCGGGCAGCATATCGATGGGAAACATGTGCCCCGACAGGAAGAAGCTGAACAGCATATAGACGAACAGGATCGAGCTGACCTCCAGCCACCAGAAGCCGATCAGCCCCATGCACGCCTCCAAGAAGTAGCCGAGCAGAAAGGCGAGCACGAGCGACAGGATGCCGGCCGACAAGGCGGTGACGCTCGGCCAGCCGGTGAAATAGCCGCGGCACAGGAAGAAGACCAGGGCAAAGGGGCCGATCGCTACGATGTAGTACGCCAGCTTGTGGGCCACGCGGCCCAAGAGCAAAAAGCCGAGCAGATCGACCGGCTGCAAGAGGAACTTCTTGATCTCGCCGCTGCGAATTTGGGCCGCGATGCCCGAGGCGAGCCCCGGCATGCTGGAGAAAGCGCGGGCGACCATCGTCAGCAGGTAATAGGCGACCAGTTCGTCGCGGGTAAAGCCCGCCAGCGACTGCTCGTCGCGAGCCGCGAAAACGGCGGTCCAGAGGAATATCTGCGTGACGATCGGCAGGAAACGCATCAGCGTGCCGAGGGCGAAATCTCCCCGATAAACCAGCCGCTCGGCGAGCGATACGCGCAGGATCATCCACCAGGTTTGGACTGCGGCCATCATGCCCCCCGTCTTAGCACCATGCGGCGGGTTCGCCAAGGCGGATCAGGGGGAGGTGGGTGGATCGCTATGCCGCAATGCCTGACGGATCGCGCCAATGGCAACCTGAACGAAGCCGAAGACCACGAACGTACCGATTCCACCCAGTACTCCGAACGCGATGATCCCCACGGCAACATTCAGCGGGCCGACGCTCTCAGTGCCGCTGGCGAGCGTCCAAACCCCCCCGCCAATACCACTGAGCAGGGCTCCCGCGCCAGTGCCAAAGACAATCGGCCACCCTAGGCTCGACTTTTGCCCCAGCCTCGTGACTGGGGCGAAGTCGCGCGGTTGCGGGGAGCCGCTGCGCGGCGGGAGCGAGGGTTCGTTGCCGATGTCGCGGAGCCGGGTGCCGATGGCGTTGCCGGCGACGTGGGCAGCAATGGAAAGCGCGAGCAAGATCACCCCCGCCACCGTGATGGGAGAGAACCACCGCGCCAGGGCAAAGAGCACCGCGCAGGCTGTAACCGTGAGCAGCAGGGTACGCAGGCCAAATTGCGGCGGGCGCAGCGTGCGGCGGCGGTCGGCGGGAAAGTCGGACACGGTCGGTTGGTGGCGGAAAGTTGCGGGGCAAGACAACTTGCATTGTAGAGCCGCCGGCAACCAGGGGGCGCTAGCGGTAGCGGTAGGCCCAAACAGTCGTGTCGCGAAGCACCACGAACACCTTTTGCACCGGATCGAAATAGGCGAGCAGCTTGCTCCCCGTGGGGACCGGCTCGCCGGTGGGAGTGAGGCGGGTCCATTTCACGGCGTCGGGATCATACGACCAGAGCGTCCCGGTTTTGAACTCAATGAGCAGGCCGTGCCCGCTGGTCGGATCGTGATACAGCGGGGCGTAGGCGTCGTGTCCCAGCGGGGCAAGGTCCGAGTCTTTGTCCACCGCCGCCACTTTGCGCCACAGATTCTTGGCGGGGTCGAAATGAAACGTCTCTTTGTGCCGCTGCGCGATGACGAGCTCGCGCGCGGGATCGTAGTAGCCGACTTGCTCGGGAGCGGGAGACTCTCGCTCAAAGTCAGTCGGGCTGGCGTTGGGCTGCAGGTTTTTCCAGGCGTTCGTCTTCGCGTCGTACAGCCAGGTGCCGTGCATTTGCCAGTTGTTGGCGTGCCAAATGGTGCCGCGCAGCTCGGGGATAAATTCGAGCAGGCCGCCGAAGATCGGCCGAGGATAGGGGGGCTCGGTTTTCAATGGCCGCCACTGGCCGGTGTGCGGCGTGAAGGCCCAGAGGGGCGGTCCGGCATAAAGTTGGCCCGGATCGCCACCAAGCTGCTCGGCCGCTTTCTTTTGGTCGGTCACCCAGGTGTTCATGAAGAGGAGCGACTTTTGCTCGTGGTCGTAGGTCAGCCCCCACCAGGTGTGGGCGATGATTCCCGGCCCGCCGCGCTTGGTGATGAAGAGGCCGTCTTTGAATTCGATGTCGCTGAAGTCCTTGCCGAGGCCGGTGTAGTCGCGCGGCAGATCGGGAGCATAGAGCATGACCCAGGCCATCGCCGCCAGGTCGAATTCCCACACGTCGTTGATCCGATGCGGCACGCCGTGGTTTGCCCCGCAAAACAGCACGCGCCGCCGTTCCGGTGCCCAGCACATGCGAATGGTGAAATCGCGGCCGCGCGGTCCGGTCTTCTGCAAATCCCAGCGGCGGGCCGTGTCGTTGAAATCACCGAGAACCTTCGCCTGGCCGATGATCGCCGCTTCGTTCGGCCTCAGGGCATTGATCTTGGCCACTGCCTCCGCATTGGTGGCCAAGGCCGGGCGGATGGCGGAATCGTCCGCGCTGAGCGAAGCGCCGGGACAGAACCAGAGGGCAAGAGCGAGGGTGCAAAAGCGCGGCAGCCAGGTCATGGGAGGGGCTCGATCAGGAGGTTGGTTGCGGGATTGGGGGCGGCACCCGACTGCGGTATCGTAACGCGCTGGCCACCGTCGGCGTCAATCTTGGCGACACCCGCTCATGCAAGTCATTCCGGTCATCGATCTAATGGGGGGCCAAGTCTTGCGCGGCGTGGGGGGCCGGCGAAGCGAGTACCGGCCGATTGCCAGCCCGCTGGCGGCCGATGCGCGGCCGGGCACGGTGGCCAAAGCCTTTGTCGAGCAGTTCGGCTTCGAGACGGTGTATGTCGCCGACCTCGATGCAATCATGCAGGGCCGGCCCGATGTGGCGGCCTGGCAAGAGATCGCGTCGGCGGGTCTGGAATTATGGATCGATGCGGGACTGGCCGATCGCCACCAGATTCGTCGCTGCCACGCCGCGCTGCGCGAGCACCAGTTGCCGGCCCGGTTGGTGGTTGGCCTCGAAACGCTGACCTCGCCCGACGAATTGCAGCGCTATAGCGAACTTGCCCGCGAGAAGCCAATCTTCAGCCTCGACCTGAAGGAGAGGCAGCCTTTGAGCAAAGCGACCGTCTGGCAAGGGCTCGCTCCTGAAGCAATCGCCGCAGCCGTCGAGAAAATGGGCCTCGGCGAGTTGATCGTTTTGGACCTGGCCGACGTGGGAACGAATGGCGGCACGGGCACGCTCGACCTCTGTCGCCAGTTGTGGTCGGCGCTGCGGCTGCGAATCATTGCCGGAGGGGGTGTGCGAAATTTGCACGACCTACAGACGCTGGCAAGTGTCGGTTGCGAAAGTGCGCTGGTGGCCTCCGCCCTGCACGATGGTCGTTTGACGGTGGCGGACGTACAGACCGCCCGGCAGATGCAGCGGCCTTATGCAGGGGATCGCGACGACTAAATTCGCCGCGACCTTGTTGACTCGCCGCCTAAACCAGTTCCGGCAGCGGCTCTCCCTGGTCGAGCAGGTATTGCGGCCGGCCGGTGGGATCGACGACGGTTGTCTTGCGCGGGCTGATGCCGAGGTTATGGTAGAGCGTCGCCATTACGTCCTGATAATGCACGGGCCGGCTGACGGCAGCGGCGGCGTAGCGGTCGGTTTGGCCGATCACTTGCCCGGCCCGGATTCCACCCCCCGCGAGCAGCGCCATGCCGACGGCTGGCCAGTGATGCCGGCCGCCGTTTTTGGCATCGACAGTTGGCGTGCGGCCGAATTCGCCCCAGACGACGATCGAGACGTTGTTCAGCATCCCCCGTTCCTCCAGATCGGCGATCAAGGTAGCCAGGCCATGATCGACAATCGGCAAGAGTCGCTTGAGGCGGGGGAAGTTATTGCTGTGGGTGTCGAAATCGGAGATCGAGATACTGACGCACCGCACCCCCGCTTCGATCAGGCGGCGGGCGAGCAGAAACTTCTTCGTCGCGCTGGGGCCGTCGCTGGTGGTGCTGGGCAATTCGCTATCGGTGGAATCGGGAGCGTAACGGGCCAGCACGCGCGGGTCCTCCTGGGCCAGATCCATTGCCCCGGCGAACCGGCCGCTAGTGAGGATGCCAACCGCCTGCTGGGTGAATTGATCGAGGGCGTCCATCATGCCGCTGCGGTCAAGTTCGCGGCGCATCCGGTCAAGGCTGGCGAGCAGGTTGGTGCGGCCCTCCAGCCGTCCCCCGGCCAGTTCTTGCGATAGCGAGAGCGAGATCGCGTGGTTGCCGCCGCGGCGGGCCAGTTCGCCCTTCATCGCTTCTTCGAGTTGCCGCTCGAAGAGGTGCGAAATATCCGGTCGGAACGCCTGATAGCTCGGACCGAGAAAACCGGGCCGGGCGCTGTTTCGCACTAGCGGGCGGCCTTGCATCAGATCGACAAACGAGGGGGCCGTGTCGGCCGCAGAGCCCTTCAGCTTGCCGACGACGCAGCCCATGGCGGGGCGGCCGCCGATGCTCGCCAGGTTCTTTTCGTCGAAGCCGCTTTGGGTCTGGAAGGCGTTGTGCGCACCAGCCGCGCCGATGAGCGACCGGATGAAGGCGAGTTTGTCGGCACTAGCGGCTAGCTTCGGCAGCAGTTCGCAAATCTGGTAGCCGGGGATTTTGGTGGCGATCGGGCTGAATTCGCCCCGGATTTCGCTGGGGGCATTCGGCTTCAGGTCGATCATGTCCATGTGCGGCGGGCCGCCATCGAGATGGACATTGATTACCGCTTTCTCGGACGAACCAGTTCCCGCCGCCGCTTCGGCCCGGAGCAAACCCGCCAGCGAGAGCGCGCCCCCCGCCGCGCCCGCCGTCAGAAACTTGCGCCGCGATACACCATCGCGATCAGGCTCGTACATCGAGAGCATGGGCTGGCTCCTGCGAAGGTGGGTCAAACTGGCGGGCCGCGTTGCGGTCGTCTCTAGTCTATATGACATCGGTCAATGCAGAAACAGCCGCTTATTTGTTTTTTAATTGCGGCTCGTGCGGTCGAAAGATTGGTCTGGTCGCATCGACCAAGAGCCAGCAGCAGGCACCGAAGGCGAGGGCCAAAGCGACTCCATCGAACACCGGCCGCCAGATTTCAAGCTTTTCGAGGCCGGCCTGCTCGCGATTACGAACGACCCAGCCGACGAGAAAGGTCATGGTAAAAACTCCGAGGCCGCCGAGCGAGTTCATGAGGCCCCACATCGCCGCGCCATGCCGGCCGCTGATTTCGGCGACGACGGTCCACCAGGTGGGAATCGAAAGTTGCAAAAAGAACAGGGCCGCCGCGTTGCACAGCGTGGCCGCCACGGTCGATTCGCAGTAACGAACGGCCCACAGCGACGCTGCCGAAAGGGTGAGCGTGACGAAGCCCGCCAGGCGGCGCGACCAGCGACGGTCGGCCGAGCGGCGCAGCAGAAAATCGGAAAAGAATCCGCCGGCCAGCGCTCCCAAAGCGCCGCCGACGATGACGATGCCGGTTAAATTGCCCGAAAGCTGCTTCGAGATTTGGCGAGCCTCTTCCAGATAGGTCGGATACCACTGGAACTGCATGTAGAACAGCGTCGCCGAAACGACCATGATCGCCCCCATCAGCCACACATTCGGGCTTAGGATGACTCGCAGCCAATCGATCGCCGGATGATCTCCTTCGTGAGAACATTCGGGAACTCCAATGTGTTTTTGCTCGGCGGCATTACACGCTGGATGCTGGGCCGGATCGTCGCGAAACCACCAGTAGAAAAACGCCGCCCAGACGATGCCGAGCAATCCATACAGCCCGAACATCGCCCGCCAACCGATGGTTTGCACGAGCCAGGCGGAAAGCGGCTGGGCGAGCGCTCCACCGAGGAGGGAAGTGGTGGTAATCGCGCCGCGGGCCAGCCCGCGCTCGGCCGGCGGGAACCAGTGCGTGACGACGCGAGCCGCATTCGGAAAGGCTCCCGCTTCCCCTGCGCCGAACAGAAAGCGAATCGCGATGAGCGACCAGAGATCGAAACCCGCCCCAGTGAGCATCGTGAAGAGCGACCACCAAATGACGATCCGCGCAATCACTCCTCGCGACCCGTAGCGGTCTCCCCAATGCCCAGTCGGCACCTCGAAAATGCAATAGGCGAGGATGAAGGCATTGTTGACCCAACTCCACTGGTCGATTTTCAGGTCGAGGCTGTCGCGAATCGCCGTCGCCGCCTGACCAATGGAGACCCGGTCGATGTAGAGCAGCACCGCCAGCGAGCACAGGGCGAAAAGCACGCCGTAGCGGACGTGGGTTGGTCGGGCTGGTAACGCGAGTTCCACGGAAGATTGCCTGCGCGGCGACGGATCAAGGTGTCCTATTCTCAGCGGCAAACCCGCCACAGGATAACCATGATCATCGACGGCCACAGCCACGCCTGGAACTTTCCGGACGATTTCTCGGCCGATTTTCTCCGGCAAGCCAAGCGAGCGAAGGCGGGCGCGGAGGTCGATCTGTTGGTCCGCAGCGAGGATTATTCCGCCACGGCGCGCGAGCCGTTGCGAACGATCGTCTTTGGCGGCCAGGCACGGCGATCGGGGTTGTGGGGCGACGACGCCTAGGTGGCGCAGTTTGTCGCGGCGCACCGGTTGAAGTAACTGCATGCCCTGTACTTCGTACTCAGTACCGAGTACGAAGTACGCTGCTTGATTTGGCAATTCAATGTCTCGATGAGTTCACCCTGATGTTTCTGGCATTCGGCGAAATCATGGCCCGCATTGCTCCGCCGGGCAAACTCCGTTGGAGGCAGGCGCTGCCGGGCGCGGTGGAGGTTACTTGGGGCGGGGGCGAGGCGAATGTTTGCGCGTCGCTGGCCCTGCTCGGCTCGCCGGCCCGCTTCGTGACCGCTCTTCCGAACACGCCGATTGCCGAGGCAGTCGCCGGCACGCTGCGGGGATTGGGTGTCGATACGAGCCACATCCTGTGGCGAAAAGAAGGCCGACTGGGGCTTTATTTTGTCGAAGGGGGGGCCAACCAGCGGGGTTCGACCGTCATTTACGACCGGGCCAACAGCGCGGCAAGCCTCGCGGGATCGGAGGAATACGACTTCGCGGCAGCGCTGGCGGGAGTGAAATGGCTGCACGTCACGGGGATCACGCCCGCCATCAGCGAGGCCGCTTGCCGGGCGAATCTCGCGATTGCTCAGCAGGCCAAGCAGGCGGGGGCCAAGGTCTCGTGCGATCTGAATTTTCGCAAGAAGCTCTGGAATTGGCGGCCCGGCACGCCGCCTGCGACATTGGCTCGCGAGTGTATGTCGCAGCTTTTGCCGCACATCGATTTGGTGATTGCCAACGAGGAGGACGCGGCCGATGTGCTGGGAATTCACGCGGCGGGGACCGACGTGAACGCCGGCAAGATTGATGCCCAGGCGTACGCCAGCGTCGCGGAGCAAATCGTCGGCCGCTTTCCGAATGTCGGGCACGTCGCCATTACGCTGCGGCAAAGCGTTTCGGCCGATCATAACGACTGGGGAGCGATGCTCTACGTCGCGGCTACACGGAAGGCGCATCTCGCCCCACTCGGCTCCGCGGGCGAATATCAGCCGTACGAGATTCGGGACATCGTCGATCGGGTTGGTGGTGGCGATTCATTTGCCGCGGGCTTGCTGCACGCGCTGGCGAGCCCCGATTTGGCCGCTCCCGACCGGGCGATTGCCTTCGCGGTGGCCGCCAGTTGCCTCAAGCATTCGATCCAGGGGGATTTCAACTACACGACGCGCGAAGAGGTGCTCGCCTTGATGAAGGGAAACGCCACTGGGCGGGTGCAGCGGTGAGTGCGCTGCGGGCGATCATCCCCAAAACGCCGCCACCAGCAGAAAGACGAACCACAGCGCGAAAAGCAGGATGCTGACACCCAGCAGCGAAGGATTCTTGGCCGGGGGATGCGCGACCAGAATCGGAGCGGCAACCGTGCGGGCGGCGGCAACGGGCGCGGGAGGGTTCACCGTCTTGGGGGCCGGCTTCTTGAGTTTGGGCATGAAGAGCGTCCGTGCGGAGGAGTGAGAACGTGGCTAGGGGCCGGCCATTACCACGGCGACCGCCTGGCCCGTAAGCGATTGGTTGAGAAGCAAGGCGACTGGCGGCGCTCCAACGAGCGGTTCGCCGTGAATCACG
>JANRLS010000231.1:0-15870 GCA_033762315.1 Pirellulaceae bacterium | reverse complement strand
CGCTTCGTCGAGACCCTGCTCACCGTCGTCGAAACCTGCCGCCAACAATCCCGCAACGTATTCACCTTCGTCACCACTGCCCTCGAAGCTCATCTCACCCACCACGACCCGCCCTCACTGGCCGACGCGTGAACGGTTACCTTAACGCGTTCCGAATTGGTCGCGGCAAAGTTCTATGTCGGGCGTACTTCGCTCGGAACGGCGACGATAGAGCAAGGATCCGTCGTAAATGTCACATCGCTTACCGACGTCGGATATCGGGCCAACGGTACATTAACAATCACTGGTGCAGATTCGGAGTTGAGAAGCGACACTGTTGAAGTAGGAACCATGATCGATGGCGAAGGGAAATTAACTGTGAGATCAGGAGGAAAGTTGGCGACTCGCGGGATTACGGTGGGCCATTATGCAGGATCGGAGGGCCGCGTGTTCATTCTGGATGGAGGCAATGTGTATGTACATTCGACAGCGGATATCGGATTTGAGGGTACCGGGTACGTCATTCTCGATGGTGCCGAGTCGGTGATGAATGTCATGATCTTGAGTATTGGGAGTCAGATTACCACTGATCCGACAACGGAAGTTGTCGTTGCGACGTCGACTGGTTTTGTGATTATGGATAATCAAAGCAGCATTTTAAGCACGAAGGTTGGGCGTGAAGAGCTCGGTGGCTTCGAACCTGTTATCGTTGTCGGTTACAAGGGGGCAGGGACTCTGAGCATGCATAGAGCATCCCGAGTTAGCGCCCAGATGGATCTCTTTGTCGCCTACGAGGGATCTGGACGGGTTAATCTTGATGGTTCATCTGAAATTGATGTGTTAAGAAACATGTGGGTTGCTTGGGCAGACACAAGCGAAGCTGGAGTTAACGTGCGAGGGGCGTCGCTGATTAGCGTGTTGAGTAATATCGAGCATGGATTTGGCACAATCGCACAATATTTTGTGGATGCCACGAGTAGTGTACGCGGAAAGAACATTCGGTTCGGAGCTCAAGGCGTTGCGACAATTAAGGTAAAGGAGAATTCCGACCTGATTTCCGATCAAGACGCAGAGATTGGGGGTTCCGACACGACGACACTCATCAGCTCGTACACTGGGAGCACTGTTGGTAGTGATGTGTTTCTCGATCTGAAAAAGAATGCGATGGTCGTAGGCGACGCCACTTTTAAGGGAGGTTCCAGTATTCGGACTACCGATCCTTCCGTGATTGTTGCCCCCGGTGCGGAGGATGGTGGCATTTCTCAGCTGTCGATGAACACTCCAATTGTTGACTTCTCAGTTGGTATGATTCTAGAAATTGATGCGCCTAGTGTGCAGTCGGGTGGTTTGGCTTACTCCGATCTACTGATGGTCGAGGGCTCCGTCCAGCTCGGCGGGACGGTAGGCGCCAATGTCGGTTTTGAGCCGATTCCGTGGGTCAAGGATGGGGGCGTGGGAAGTTACATCATGGTCCTGTCGGCAACGGGGGCGATGGCTGGCGAAATGACGGGAAGTGGCCCCGATCCGGCCTCATGGCCGGGATTGCCAACCTTGCCAGCGGGTGCGAAGTACGAATGGAAAGTCGTAATGGAAAACGGCGGCGACTCGATGGCGGAACTTTCGGAACTCTCCGGTGCTGCCTTGCCTTGGTCCGGCAATGGGACCAGAGACGTGGTCCTGGTGCTGTGGGAAGTCCCCGCGCCGGAACCGCATGACGATGGCTACAGCATCGTTGCGGGGCAGCCTTTGACGGTCGAGGGGGCGGGGGTGCTGGCCAACGACTGGTGGATTTGGACGGACCAGATGACGGCGGTGCTGGAGGCGAGTCCGAGTCATGGGAGCGTGTCGCTGAATCTTGATGGGTCGTTTGTCTATACGCCGAGCGCCGGCTTCGCGGGGGTCGATACGTTCACCTACAAGACCCACGGCGAGCATAACGGGGACATGGTGAGCGATGAATACGCCACGGTGACGATCAACGTCGTCAATCACGCGCCGGTCGCGGGGCTGGATGCTTACTCCGTCGTCGCGGGGAGCACGCTGGAAGTCGGCGCGCCAGGCGTGCTCGACAACGATACCGACCAAGACTGGCACGCGCTCACGGCGATTCTGGTCGGCAGCGCGGCGAACGGGACGGCGGCCATCAACGCCGATGGGTCGCTCGTCTATACGCCGTACGCCGGATTCGCGGGGGTCGATACGATCTACTATCAGGCTTTCGATGGCTACTCCTACAGCGACGTGACCAGCGTGATTATCACGGTGGCGAACGGCACCCCCGTCGGTAGTTCGGATGGCTATACGACGCCTTTCGAGACTCCGCTCGTCGGAACGGCCCCCGGAGTGCTGGCCAACGACAGCGACCCGGACGGGCACGCGCTGACCACCGTGCTGGTGAGCGGGCCGACTTATGGGAGCCTGACGTTCAACTCCGATGGCTCGTTCGTCTATACGCCGGCGGCGGGAATGTCGGGGACCGATGGCTTTAGCTACCGGGCGTTCGATGGGTATGCGTATAGCAATCCCGTCGCCGTCACCATCGACGTCGGTTCGGGGAACGCGCCCCCCGTCGCCGGTAACGACGCCTACGCCATCGACTCGGGCTACACGCTGCACATGCTTCCTTCCGGCGTCCTCTACAACGACAGCGATCCCGACAATGATCCGCTGATCGCGGTGCTGGTCGCCGGACCGGCCCACGGCACCCTGACGCTCGCCGCCGACGGGTCGTTTTACTACACCTCGGACACGGGCTTTGTCGGCGAAGATACGTTTACCTATTTGGCGAGCGACGGGACCGCCAATTCCAACGTCGCGACCGTCACCATCGTGGTCACGGAAGGTCCGGGGGGCGAAAACCAAGCCCCAGTCGCCGGCGACGATGGCTACCAGGTGGACGAAGACCAAACGCTGAACGTGACCCTGCCCGGCGTGCTGGCGAACGACACCGATGAAGATGGCGACCCGCTGTCGGTCAGCATCGTTGATCCGCCCGACCACGGCACGCTGACGCTGAACGCCGACGGCTCGTTCAGCTATGTTCCGGACGCGAATTTTCACGGCACGGACGAATTCCGCTACGAAGTTTCGGACGGCGATTTGACCGACGAGGCGATCGTGGCGATTACCGTGAACTCGGTCAACGACCCCCCCATCGCCCTGGATGACGAGGCCACCGTGGCGATGAACCAACTGCTGACGCTGCTGGCCGCCGATTTGCTGCAAAACGATAGCGACGTGGAGGGCGACCCGCTGGAACTCTTGATCGTGTCCGGCCCCAGCCACGGCACGCTGAGCTATGTTAGCGGCCAGATCATCTATACCCCCAACGAAAACTACACCGGCTACGACAGCTTCACCTATCGCGCGACCGACGGCGACGACGAGAGCAACGAAGCGACCGTGGAGATTTCGGTTTACGCGGAGTTTTAGAGGGAATCGGCGAGCGGGTTGGCCGGGGCACCGCGGCAGCCCGCGAAGTGCCTATTTGCCGATGGCATACAGCGCGTTGAAGGTGCGGATGTAGAGCCGGCCGCCGGCGAGGGCGGGGGACGAGGAAATCGACTCTTGCAAGTTGTTTTGCGAGACGATCTGGAACTCCCGCCCCGCCTTCGTCACGGTCACGATGCCGTTGCGGGCGCAGGTGTAGATATGCCCGTCCGCATAGACGGGGGACGCGCGGTGCCGGTCGCGAGTGGTCGATTGGCTGTACACTTCCTTCCCGGTTTTGGCCTCCAGGCAAATCAGCACGCCGTTTTCGCGGCACAGGTAGAGCAAGTCGTCCACAATCAGCGGCGAGGGGACATCGGGCGTGGTCCCATATTTCCACAGGCGCAGGTCGGTGCTGGCGGTGATGTCTCCCGAGCCATCGGGCTTGAGGCACAGCACCGGCCCCTTCTTGGCGGTGGGAACTACAATCATCCCCGGCACGGCCAGCGGCGAGGCGACGAAGCGGAGCGTGGCGTCGTAGATGCCCTTGGGGTTGAGGTCGCCGCAGCGCCATAGCTCGTGCCCATCGGCCAAATCGTGGGCGACGATATAGTCGGCACCGTGCGTCAGGAAATACTCGCGCTGGCCATCGCGATAGAGAACCGGCGAGGCATACGAATGCTCGCACTCGCCGCGGCCATCGCTGGGGCGGTCGGCCCGCCAGATTTGGCTCCCGGTCGCGGCATCAAGGCAAACCACGCACGCCTCGCGAGTGGTCGGGTTCCCTTCGCCGTGAATGAGCTGCAGATAGAGCCGCCCCTTATCGAGCACCGGCGTGCTGGTCATGCCAAAGGCGATGTTCAGCTTGCCATAACGATCTTGCACGTTGAGCTTCCACACCTCTTGGCCCTCGACGGTGTAGCAGCCGAGAGCTCCATTGGCCATGAAGGCCCAGACGTGCTGGCCGTCGGTGCAGGGGCTGGGTGAGGCGGAGTTCCCCTCGTCGCCGCGAACGTCTTTATTCCCGATGCCGACGACCTGTCGCCAAAGTTGCTGGCCGTCGGCGCCGATGCACAGCAGCACGAGGTCTTGCTCATCGACGCTGGTGAGAAAAATCTTGTCTCCCCAGACGACCGGAGTCGAGCCGGCGGGGCCGGGAAGCGGCAAGCGCCAGGCAATTCCCTCGCCGGTTTGCTTATCCCACTTGGTTGGGAGCCCCTTTTCGCCGCTGATGCCGTCGAGCTTGGCACCGCGCCATTGGGGCCAATTTTCGGCGTGGCAGATCGACGCGGTGAGGAGCAGCACGAAAACAAGCGCGAAGCGATGCATGGCGGCGAGCCTTTGCGATGGGGGCGGGAAGCGACCGGCGGGTGGTGCGGCGATGGCGATATTCGCCGCGCCGCAGGCTCAAGTTTGTCTGAGCCGGCGCGGTGGGTCAAGTTGTTCGCGCCGATTCGCCTGGAGCAGGTCGTCGCCGTAGCCGGGGGGAAAGGGATTGCCGAGTGGGAGTTCGGCTTTGGCGTCGTCCGCGGTTGCAGGTTGATTTTCAGCGGACCGGGCGCGCGAAACCTGAGCGTGCCAGTGCTCGCTATCGAGATATTGCGCGCCGCGCTGGCGGGCGGCCCGCTGCACGCGGTGATCGCTGGAAACGACGAGCAAATGGCGCGGGTCGGGTTCGGCGGCGATCAGTTCCTCCAGGAGTTCGTCGGCCGTGCCGCCACGGCGGGCAAAGCGGACGGATAGCCCTTCGTGGGTCGCTTCGCGGGCGAGGCCGGGGGGAGCATGAACTGCGTCGAACACAACGATGGTCCGCGCGCGGACTTTCGGTTCGAGCAAGCGGGCAAGGTGATCGAGCAAGGCCTGCCGCGAGCGCTCCAGGGTCGGCGGACCATCGGCCGCGAAAACCCCTGCCGCGTGGAGCAAGTTGTAGCCATCGATCAAAAGTGCCATGAGTCGAACTCCGCCAGGAATTATCCGCGAGGGAGCGTTGCGCGGGAAAGGACAAGATTTTTTGGGGTAGGGGATTGACGGCGGAACCAAACCGCCTAGACTTATTGCAATTGAGACTCACTCTCAATTGAAAACGCGGTTCCCATCTTTCTTTCGCCAGCCAGCCTCCCCGGCCAGCTAGTCGTCGCGGCAAGTTGAGTTTGCCTGCCGCTCTGGTGACCGCGCCAACCATTTTTGCTGGAACTTTCTCTCAGGGGAGGCTTGGTCATGCTGCGCAGACGTGGTTTCACGCTCGTGGAGCTAATGGTGGTGATTGCGATTATCGGAGTACTCGTCGCCTTGCTGTTGCCGGCGGTGCAGTCGGCCCGCGAGGCGGCGCGGCGGATGTCGTGTTCGAATAACATGCGGCAAATCAGCCTGGCGACACACAACTATCACGACACGCTCGGCTCGCTCCCGCCCGCTTCGACCAATCCCGCCCTCAGCGGCAGCAGTGCCTTCGCGGCGATCTTGCCGTTTTTGGAGGCGAACAATGCCTACAACTTGTACGACTTCTCACAAGGGAACAGTGCCGCGGCGAATCAGCAAGTGGTTTCCCAGCGAATCAAGGCGTATCTCTGCCCCTCGTGTGTGTTTCTCCGCCCGGTGCCGATTTCGGGCTGCGACGCCAACGACCGCGCGCCGGGCACCTACGCCTTCTGCGTCGGCTCGAACGACCCCTATGGCAGCGTCGAGCCGACGAACGGCGCGATCTGGACCGCGAATGGACAGGTCACGAATTTCGCCTCGATCACCGATGGAACGAGCAACACCTTCCTCGCCGGGGAATCGCACTGGGCCTTTCGCGACTATCTCTGGACTTCCGGCACCTGCAGCGGGCAGATTCGCGGCGGTTTTTCGTATTGGTCGTCTCCATATCCGCTGGCCACCGCCTTCAGCACCCGCGGCACCTTCAACCCGCAAGCGATGGCCGGCGACAGCACCCGGCTTTACAACTTCCGCAGCAGCCACCCGCAGGGGGTTAACATGACCCTCTGCGATGGCTCGGTCCGGTTTGTTTATCAATCGATCGACCGCTCCGTTCTCGAGGCCTGTGCCACCCGTGCCGGCGGCGAAACCGCCACGCTCCCCTAGCTTCACCACCTTTCCAATTAACCCATTCCCCCAGTTTCACTTCCTTACCATGAAAAACATCTTCCCCTGGCTGGGCGTACTCATCGTCAGCCTGTGTCTTGCCGGTTGCGGCAGCTCAGGCGCGCCGCGCGGACCGATCACCGGCCAAGTGACCGTTGGTGGCCAACCGCTCAAGTCGGGCCGCATCCTCTTTTTGCCCCTCGCCCCGAACCAAGGACCAACGGCATCGGCGATGATTGTCGATGGCCAGTACAATTTAAGTGACCTGGACGGCCCGGTTGCCGGACCAAACCGGGTCGAACTCGAAGGAGACCCAGCTGCCATCCTCGGTTTCGCGCTCGACGATGAGGAAGCGTTCGCGAAGCGCGGCGGCCGGCCGCTCCCCCCCGATCCGATTCCGCCGGCCTTCAATCGCCAGTCGTCGCTGGTGGCGGAGGTCCAGGCCGATGAGCCCAACACGTTTGACATCGCCGTCCCTGGCCGGACTGTCGCGGCCCGCCCGAGCCACTAACGCAGACCTCCCCTTTGCACCCTTTCGCCCTCGCGGAGATACGCCCATGCAACCCGCCCACCGATCCCTGCTCGCGGCATTACTCGCCGCGCTCGCCACCCAATCCGCGCTGGCGGCCGAGCCCTCCGAGTCAGCCAAGCCGGCCAAAACCGCCGACGAGTTGATGGCCCAGGCCCACGCCGGCCGGGCCGTGTGGCGAGAATTTCCCGGTTTCAAAGCCGATCTGGCGGTCGCAGAGGATGGCAAAGCGACGACTGGCATGGTCGAAGTTGCTGCCGACGGCGGGCTGACGATCCAACTCGCCGATCCGCAAGGCTTTGAGTGGGTCGAGCGAACGCTCCGTTCCGTCGTCAACCATCGCCTGTCGGATGATGCCCCGATCACCGGCGTCGAATTCGCCGACGACCAGGTCAATCACCCGCTCGGCCGGCTCCTCAAGTCGAAATCGGCCGCCGACAAAAGCCTGTGGCGTGTGCAAGGCAGCCTGCTGACCGAGGTGCATCGCTTCTCGGACAAAACGCACATGGTCATCAGCATTGGCGAAGTCGCTTGGAATGCCGAGAAGAAGCATCTGCCGCGAAGCTATACCGTCACCACCTGGAATACCGCGACCGGCGCGATCGAATCGACGCGCCAATTGCACAACGAATGGGCACGGATCGTCGGCTGGGATTTGCCGACGCGGCTGCTCGCGGCCACCTCGCGCGCGGGTGGCACCCGGAGCGTCGAGGAAATCAAGCTCACCGGCCATCGGCTGGCGGCGGTGAAGTCGGCTGTCACTTTCAAAGTGACCGAACTGGCTCCGCTGAAAGCCCCGATGACCAGCTTCGGCGCTGCCGTCGCCGCTGGGCACCTCTACATCTTCGGTGGCCACCTCGGCAACGCCCACAAGTACTCGGCCGAGTTGCAGGCCCATCAACTGCTACGGCTCAATTTGGCGAAGCCGACCGAGTGGGAAGTGGTCGGCGAAGGGCCCCGGCGGACGGGACTCGCGATGGTGGCCTATGGCGGCCGCATCTATCGCCTTGGCGGTTGGGAAGCGAAAAACAAAGACGGCGACGAGTGGGATTTGCACTCGCAGCCCGACTTTGCCCGCTTTGATCCCAAAACGGGCCAGTGGACGGTTTTGGCCCCGCTGCCGGAAGGGCGCTCCAGCCACGATGCCGCCCTCGTCGGCAGCAAGCTCTATGTCGTCGGCGGTTGGAAGCTGGCCGGCAAAGGTAGCGGCGATTGGCACGAAACGGCCTACGTCTGCGATCTCGCGCAGGACAATCCCCAGTGGGCACCCATCGCCAAGCCGCCGTTCAATCGCCGGGCCCTCGCGGTCGCCGGCTATCGGGAGAAGCTCTACGTCATCGGCGGCATGGACGACAGCAACGACACCACTACCGCCACCAATGTTTATGACCCCGCCTCAAACCAATGGTCGGTCGGTCCCTCGCTCCCCGGCAAGCCGTTCGATGGCTTTGGGGCCGCGGCCTTCGGCACCGGTGCGGGCCTCTTCGCCACCACCCGCGAAGGGCTGCTCTGCCGACTGGCGAATAGCGGCAAGGCGTGGGAAGAAGTCGGCAAGCTAACCAACGCCCGGTCGTTCCATCGCTTGGTCGCTGACGGCGACCAGCGCCTCTTGGTCGTCGGCGGCACCGGCCCTGGCGGCAAGGTCGCGGCGGTCGAGTCCATCGAACTCACAATTCCGGTTGGAGCGCAATAGCCATCGTAGGGCGAAGCCATGCTTCGTCCTTGAAATTCGCCGAGCAGACGAAGCAAGGCTTCGTCCTACATCCCTAAGCCGAAAGCATCCTTCGATGATTTCCACCCTCTGCTTAGCCCTGGCCTTGGCCACTGCCGACGGCCAGGCGAACTGGCCCGGCTTTCTCGGCGCTGGCCCGGTCCACGTCAAGCCGGAGTCGATCCCGCTGACGTGGTCGCCCACGATGAACATCGCCTGGCAGGCTCCGCTGGTGGGTTATGGCCAATCGAGCCCGATCGTGTGGGGCGATCGCGTGTTCGTCACCGCCGTGGAGGGGCCGGACAAAGACATCTGCCATGTGCTGGCGTTTTCGCTTGCCGACGGCAAACACCTGTGGAAGCACTCGTTCGAAACATCGGACAAGGTGAAAAGCAGCCTCTACGTCAGCCGGGCCGCACCGACGCCAGTGGTTGATGGCAGGGGCGTGTATGCGTTCTTCGAGTCGGGCGATGTGATTGCCTTGTCGCTCGACGGCCATCCGCAGTGGCAGCGCTCGCTATCGAAGGAGTTCGGCAAGTTCCAGAACAAGTTCGGCCTGGCGGCTTCGCCCGCGCAAACCGCTGAAGGGGTGATCATCCTGGTCGATGACGAAGGCCCTTCATACCTGATTGCCTTGGCTAAGGCTGACGGCAAGACACTTTGGAAGACCGAACGCGCCAGCCGCGTCAGTTGGAGCTCTCCCGCCTTGGTCCCGGTGGGGGGCGTGGCCCAAGTCGTCTGCAGCTCGGCGGGGAGCGTCGATGGCTACGACCCGGCCACCGGCAAGCTGCTGTGGACCTATGCCGAAGTCGGCGGCAATACGTCCGCGACGCCGCTGGCGTTTGCCGCAGGGCAATTCCTGGTGGGAGCGTCGGCGGGGCGCGAAGGACAAAACACTGACCTCGCGAAAAAATCGAATCTCGCGATGAAGATCGAGTTTGACGCCGGTCAACCCTCGCCGAAAGTGCTGTGGAGAAACGCCGAGGCCACGCCCACTTTCGGCTCCCCCACGGTCTATGCGGGGCATGCTTATTGGATCAACCGGAGTGGCGTGGTCTATTGCGTCGATGCTCTGACCGGCGAAACTCGCTACACCGACCGCATCAAGGGCTCGTGCTGGGCCACGCCGCTCGGCATTGGCGACCGGCTCTATTGCTTTGGCAAGGACGGCACCACGAGCGTGCTGCAAACGGGGCCGAAGTTCAAGCTGCTCGCCGAGAATCAGCTTTGGGATCCGGGCAGCATCCGTCCCGACCCCGCCAAAGCCGCCGCGGAAACGACTCCCGAGCGTCAGCAGGCCGCCGCCATGTTTTCCGGTCCCGTGCAATACGGCGTTGCCGCCATCGACGGCACCCTGCTGATTCGCACCGGCGAGGTTTTGTATTGCATTCGTCAGTAAGTGATTTCCAACACAAGCCCGACGCGCAAGCGAGGGGAGGCAACTGTGCAGCGAGCATCCATCGCTCGCGCGTCGGGCTTGTGTTTTACTACCTTTCGTTCAGGAACCCTGCCATGCAATTTCGTCACCTCGGTTTCGCTTCGCTCCTCTTGGCCCTTGTCGCGTCGCCGGCGCTGGCCCACTTCGTGTGGGTGGCCGTCGAAAAGGATTCGTCCGGCCAACCGACCGCGAAAGTCTGGTTCTCGGAACTAGCCGAGCCCGATGTCGCCAAGCTGCTCGATAAGGTCACGGCCGTCAAAGTTTGGACCCGCCAAGGAACCGAGAAACCAAGCGAACTGAAGCTGACGAAGCAAGTTTCGGGAGAGCTTGGCGCGCTCGTCAGCGCGGTGCCGGCGGGAACCTCGAATCTGTCGGCCCACCTCAAATACGGCGTCGTCACCCGCCGCGAGCAGACGATGCTGCTGCACTATTTCGCCAAATATCTCGACGGGACCGCCGACAACCTCAAGCAATTCGGCCGCGACGAAGGGCTCGCCCTCGACGTGGTTCCGCAATTGGCCGACGGCGGTATCGAGCTGCAAGTGCTCTACCAAGGTAAACCGGTCGCCGGGTCCGACGTGGTGGTGCTCGACGGCGACGGCAACGAAACCGACCACAAAACCGCTGCCGATGGGCGCGTGAAAATCGCCGGTGCCAAGCCTGGGCTCTATTCGATTCGGGCCAAGTGGGTGGTGATGGAGGCGGGCAAGGACGGGGACCAGGAATATCCCCAGGTCTCGAACTATTGCACGCTGGCCCTGCGGATGCCCGGCAGCAACGTCAAGCCGAATGCTCCCTAAGTCGCTCGTAATGAGTGAAGCGATTCGATTGGTTTATCCTTCTGCAAATGGTATCCTCAAAATGGTTATTTTGCAGAAGGAGCTACGGCCATGTCGAGCGTTTCAAGCGGTGAGGCATCGTCCACTCAGGTATTTTCGTTGGCGCTGGGACTGGCACCCGCCGAGCGCGAAGAGCTGGCGTGACTGCTTATGGAGAGCCTGCCTGAAAACGATGACGATGCGCCGATCGTTGTGGATGAGGAGCTCGAAGCAGAAATCGAGCGGCGACTGGCGGAACGTCAAAGCGGGCGGGCCAAGACATTTACCATTGAAGAGGTCATGCAGGATTTACGGAGCATCGTTGGCCGAGCTCCAGACTGCGCCGACTAGGCCTTCGGCAAGAGCGCAAGCACGGCGGCGCTGGGCCGGGCAATGACGTGGCCGGCGATCAATTTGCCGAGCCCTTGCACCTTGGCGGTGCCGGCTTCGATGGCGGCTTTGACGGCGGCCACGTCTCCCTTGACGATGACCGTGATGTAGCCGCCGCCCAGCTTTTCCTTGCCGATCACTTCGACGTTGGCGGCCTTGCAGGCGCTGTCGATGGCCTCGAAGACAGCGGTGAAGCCCTGGGTTTCGATGAAGCCAAGCGCGGAAATGTTGTCTGCCACGGAATTGCCCTTTGCTGTGCCTAGCACTTCGTAATTCGGATTTTTGACGACGGCCTGCTGAATCAGCGGGCTGATTTCGACCGGGCTCATCAAGGCCGCCCGGGCGCGTTCGTCGGGGTGGTTCAGCACGGTGCCGACCGGCTTGCCCCCCATCGTTTCGGCGATTGCTTTGCCGGCCTCGACGGCGGTTTGCACCGCATCGACCGAGCCGGCGACCTTCAGCACCACGCCATAAAAGTCGTTCGACTCGACCTGCACCAGCCGCACGCCCGCCGCTTTGTCCATGGTGTCGAGCGCCACCATCGCCGGAACAAGGCCGGTGACTTCGAGGATGCCTAGCGCTTCGCTCACGGTTGGGTCGCCACGGGGGACTTGCGAACATGGCCCGACGCCGGACCTTGCACCAATATAGCTTGCCTATTTTGCCCGCGTAGCCCGCCTTGAGCCGGTAAAATCGGCCCGCTTGCCCCTCGCCCAAGGGGCGTAAGTGCCGTAGAATCAACGGTTTGCGACCTAAATCTGCGCTCGAGGTCTGCCTTGTCAACGAAGAAGAAACGCACCGAGCCCGCTGCCGATTCGAAGGGGACCTATGCCTTCGTCAGTCTGGGCTGCCCCAAAAACCTGGTCGATAGCGAGCGGATGCTGGGACTGTTGCAGCTCGACGGCTACGAGCTCGTGAACAACCCGGATGGGGCCGATTTCGTCGTCGTTAACACGTGTGGCTTTATCGAGCGGGCGCGGACGGAGTCGTTCGCCTCGATCGACGAAATGCTGGCCCTCAAGGAACAAGGCCGCACGCGAGGCGTCATCGTCTCCGGCTGCCTGGCGGAACGGCAGAAGGAAGACCTGCTCGTCGAGCGGCCGGGAATCGACCATTTGGTCGGCGTCTTCGGCCGCGAGGAGATCACCCGCGTGGCGGATCGCCTGGTCGGCCATCTCGAAGAGCAGCGGACCGTGTTTCGCCCCGCGCCGATTCGGGCGCTTAGCGACGAAGGGCGGCTGCGCATCACGCCCAAGCATTTTGCGTACCTCAAAATCAGCGAAGGGTGCGACCGGCTATGCACGTTTTGTGCGATTCCCAAGATGCGCGGCAAGCACGCCAGCAAGCCGATCGAAGCTGTCGTGCGCGAAGCGGAGCAATTGGCCGCCGACGGAGCGCGGGAACTCGTGATCGTCGCTCAAGACACCACTTATTACGGCCTCGATTTGTATGGCGAGCCGCGACTGGCCGAGCTACTGCAAAAGCTCGATCAGGTGCCGGGCATCGACTGGATTCGTCTGATGTACTTCTATCCGATGTACATCGACGACGAGCTGATCGAGACCATCGCCACCAGCCGCAAGATTCTGCCGTACATCGACATTCCCTTGCAGCACGCCAGCGATGCGATGCTCCGCCGGATGGCCCGCCGCGTGACCCGCGCCCAGACCGAAGACCTGCTCGGCCGGCTGCGGGCGCGAATTCCGAACCTGACGCTGCGGACGACCTTCATCACCGGTTTTCCAGGCGAAACCGAGGACGATGTCGAGCAGCTCGTCGATTTCGTCCAGCGTCACAAGTTCGAGCGAATGGGGGTCTTCACCTATTCCCTGGAGCCCGATACCCCGGCCGCGAACCTGCCCGGTCACCTGCCGGACGACGTGAAAGAAGCCCGCCGCGAACGTTTGATGGAGGTGCAGCAGGAGATCGCCTTTGCCTGGAACGAGGCGCAAGTCGGCCGCACCTACGAGGTGATCCTCGATCAGCCCGTCGCGGGAGAGAAAAACGTCTTCGTCGGGCGCAGCGCCGCCGATGCTCCCGATGTCGATGGCTTGGTGTTTGTCACCGGCGACCGGCAGAAGCTGCAAGCGGGAGACATCGTCCCCTGCGAAATCGTCGCCGTGCAAGACTACGACCTTGTCGCGGTCGCCGCCGACAAACCGCGAACGCGGCAAACACCGTCCGAGCCGGTTAAAGCAGGACTCGTGGGAATCGGAGAGGTATAATACCGTCAGGCAACCGCCGTCAGGCATAGGGGAGATGTCCGATGAATGCGATCACCGTTCCTGCTGGCATGGTGGCTTTGTTTCGCGTTAACGAAGAAACACAGGTTTGCGACGAAACGGGACGGGTTCTCGGCTTCTACACGCCAGTCCAAACTCCGCTCCCAGAGCTTACCGACGAGCAATTCGAATGGGTGGCGAAGCAGATGACACCCGAATTCCTCGAGGCGTCGCTTAATTCTGGTGTCGGGCGTTCGCCTAGCCAGATTATTGCGGATCTGCAGCGGAAGTACGGGAAATGAAGTACTCGGTCGTCACGTCCACGCTGGCGGACGAGCAACTCGCCCGATTATGGATGGCTGGCCCCGATCGGAACGCGATCACCGAAGCTTCGAACCTGATCGAAGACTCCCTCCGACACAATCCCGAAACTCAAGGTCGGTTACATCCCGGCGGTTGGCGAGTGGTTACCGCAGGTCCGCTGGTGGCAACGTACTCGGTTAGCCCAAACGACCGTATGGTCCGAATCCATTCGTATTTCCGGATTTCCTGATGGCTAATAAATCGAAGGGTGTCGCTGCACCGGCCTCCAACACTATCGTCAACGTCCCCAACCTGCTCACGCTGGCCCGCTTCGTGCTGTCGATCGGGGTCTTTGTGCTGATCCCGCTGCAACAATATCTGGCGGCGACAGTTGTATTTGTCCTCGCCGCTTCAACCGATTGGATCGACGGCTGGTGGGCCCGCAAATATGGCCAGGTAACCAAGCTCGGCCGCGTCTTCGATCCGTTCGTCGATAAGATCATCATCTGCGGCACGTTCATCTTTCTCGCGGCCGAACCAAAAAGCGGCATTGCGGCCTGGATGGCGGTCGTCGTCATGGGGCGCGAAATGCTGGTCACCGTCATTCGCAGCTTCATCGAGCAACAAGGGGGTGATTTCTCGGCTCAGTTCGCCGGCAAGCTCAAGATGGTCTTTCAGTGCGTGGCGGCGGTCGCCAGTCTCGTCGCGCTGCGGCACTTTCAGCTTTACGGCGATCAAAGCCCACTGCCGCCGTGGCTGCATCTGACGCTGCTCGGCAGCGTCTGGCTGGCGGTCCTTTCCACCATCTATTCCGGCCTGGAGTATGTCGTCGCCGCGGCCCGCATTTTGTCGCGGGGGAAATGACCGTGGAGGTCGCGATCAGCCTGCTCGGAATGTTAGTCTTGGCCGGCTGTGCCGCGGGATGGGCCCAGGCGAGCATCAAGCTGGCCACTCAGCGGCCGCTAATCGCCTGGAGCGAGCGGCGGCCGGTCCCCTGGAACGCCCTCGACCTGCTCGTCACCATCGTCATCTATCTGGGCTCCATGCTCCTGACGGTCGATTCTCTCCGCCGCTTCGGCTGGCTCCCGGCGGGAGGGGGAGACGATAACTTATCGCTCGCCGAGCGGCAGACGCTCGTCGCCGCGCAAGCCTCCCTGTCGCTCGGCATTCTGGCGGTCGCCCTGCCGCTGATTGCCCTGCGCACCGGGGCGACGCTGCGCGATTTCGGCCTCTCGGCGAAACACATGCTCGGCGACCTTGGCCTGGGGATCGCGGCATTCACGATGCTGGCCCCCCCGGTTTATGCGCTGCAGGGGCTGCTCATTCACTTTTGGAAGCCGAGCCAGCATCCGCTCATCGAAATGTTCAAGGCGACCCCCGATCCGGTCTTCTTCGGGGTGCTCTTTGTCGCGGCAGCGGTGGTCGCTCCGCTGTTTGAAGAATTGATTTTCCGCGTCTTGCTGCAAGGTTCTCTCGAGCGAATGTTCGGTTGGCTCTTCAAGACCGATGCCCCGCCGCCGCGCGAACTCGCGCCAGGCCCCGCCCCGCCAGTCATTGCCGCCGTCAGTGCCGATCTAACCAATCCCTTCGCCGCTTCGCCGATCGTCGGCGAGGCCCCTTCCGACAGCGCCGCGGCAACCACTGCCGCCGCGAGCACGCCGCTCCCTCCACCGCGCGGACCGGCCGCCTGGCTGCCAATCGTCATCAGCTCGCTGGTGTTCGCCCTGCTTCACTACAGCCATGGCCCCGACTGGATTCCGCTCACGCTGCTTGCCCTCGGCCTCGGCTACCTTTATCAGCGAACGCACCGCCTGCTGCCGAGCCTGGTGGTGCATACGCTACTCAACAGCCTCAGCCTGGCCGGACTCTGGATTCAGACCTACCTGCAGCCGCCGGCGGGCTAGTACACCATGGAACCAGAGTTTTCCGATGGGGTGCCACGCCCACGTTCCGTGGGCATGGCACCC
>JANRLS010000230.1:0-17704 GCA_033762315.1 Pirellulaceae bacterium | reverse complement strand
TTCAGCTCGCTGGGCCGAAGGCGTTCGGTTTTGTGGATCATCTTCGCCAGGATGCGGGTTGTGCGCCCCGCGAGCAAATAACCGCCGATCGGCGAAACCAGGGCAATGACGATGCCGACGATCGCCATGAGGCGGTCGATTTTCGCCATGTCTCGGCCGACGAAGCGAATATTGCATCCCACGGCGACGGTCGCCGCTTCCTCCACATTGCGAGGCAGCGCGGCCAGCGCGAGGCGATAGTCGCCGCTCGTCCAGCGGCCAGCGGCGTGCTCCGCGGCGGTGGGCGCGGCAATCGGCGGAGCGTTCACGCTCGACCATGCCGGCCGCCCCTCGGCGTCCAAGAACACCACGAACCAGCCATGAAAATCGTGCCCGCGGGCCTTGAGGTTCATCTTCTCCTTCAGGCCAAACCAGTCGTAGTCGCCAGGTTCGGCGAAGTGCAGCGAGATCTCTTGCAAGTCTTCGCGGAGCACCTCGTCGAGGTCGTATAGAAGCGTGTAGCGGACCCCCTCGCGCAACGCCAGCAAAATGCCCAGGCCCGTCAGCAGTCCAGCCGCCGCATTCCATAGCGTCAGGCGGAAGCGCAAGGTGCGAACGAAAGCGCTAACTCGCTCGAAGAACATATCCGCGGCCCCGCACGGTCTGAATCAATGGCTCGTCGAATCCGCGATCCACTTTACCGCGCAGCCGATTGATGTGCACTTCGACGACGTTCGTCACCCCTTCCCAATCGGAATCCCACAGATGTTCGCACAGCATTTTGCGCGTCACGACCTGACCGGCGTAGCGCATCAAAAATTCGAGCAGGCTGAACTCGGTGGGAGTCAGGCTGATCTCGGTTCCGCCGCGGGTGACGCGGCGGTTCGTCAGGTCGAGCGTCAATGGACCAACCTGGAGCGTCGAGGAGGGCCGATCCTGCCGCCGCCGGCTGATCGCCTCGAGTCGGGCCAGCAACTCCGGAAAAGCAAACGGCTTGACGAGGTAGTCGTCGGCCCCCGCGTTGAGCCCGCCGACCCGATCCTCCACCGAGCCGAGCGCCGTCAGCATGAGCACCGGCGTGCGCGAACCGGCAGCCCGCAGCCGCTTCATGATTTCGAGGCCCGACAAATCGGGCAGCAGCAGATCGAGGATGATCGCGTCGAAGGTTTGGCTTTGAGCCTCTTCGAGTCCCTTTTGTCCGCTCCGTGCCCATTGACAGGCGTGCCCGGCGTCCGTCAGGCCACGTTGAATGGCTTTCCCCAGAACCGCGTCGTCTTCAATCGCTAAAAGGTGCATGGCTGTTCGTGCTGTTACGGGGCCGCTCCAGAATGACTCGCCGAGGGCATCAATGGCGAGGGAAGGCTCGGGGGTGAAACTGACATTCATTCCTTGCATCCCGTGCGGAGATTCCCCCCGATTATTCTGCGTGGCGAGCGTTCCTTTGGCCAGTCCGCGAAACCCAGTTTGCGAATTCGTAAGGTACTCGTATCTGGTCGGTGGTCCTTACAAAATCGTAACGCCTGTTGACTCTTCCCACGGAGGCCCAATCCAACCTAGACTTCGTAGGTCGCCGGCCCGCCTCTCGCGTGCTCTCGGGTTGGCTGTCGTGATTTCAATTGCCGAACGGAATCGTATATCTCCATGCACGCCTTGGCCGTTGGCGACCGACAACCGAACGAGTCCGCCACCTACTCCCCGCTTGCGCACTTGCGCGAAGCCATCGAACGGGCCGCGCGGCTCTTGCCGTCGCAAGGTCCGATCACGGTCTTCATTTCGCAAAACACGCTCCAAGCCTTCGAGCACTTGCCGTTTGAAGAGGCGGTCAAGCGCGGGGCGCAAGTCTTCGGGCATCACTCCTATTTGTCCGAGGACCGTTTTCGTCATGAGCTGGCCCGCGGACGGATTCGCCATGCGGATCTGCTCGAAGCGCTGGCTGAAGACCTGGGGACCGGAGCGTATGACGCGGTTCCCGGCGTGGGAACGCGGCTCGACCTGAGAATGGCGATGCTTCAATATCCGCTGCGCACCGGCCCGGCCGAGGAACTGCTTTGGTTCGTGGCCGAAACCGATGCGCTGCGCAAGGTTCGCTGGGAAGCCTCGGCCGCCGACCGCAGCCGACTGATCGCCGAAACGCGCCACTGGGTGCTGCGCGATTTGCGTGGCGGGAACGAATCGTCTCTCGCCGGCGCGGCCGCGCGCGAAATCGGCGGCGCGCCAGCAGGCCTGCTCGGCCTGCTTGATCGGTTTGACGAGTCGGAGATGGAATCGTGGAGCGAGGCCCAGTGGGAGGGGCTCACCCTGCAAATGCTGTGGCGCGTCTGCTGCGACGGCGTCCGCGGCATTCCCGCGCCTGACAGCCCACGGGCCTTCCATCTCCGTCATCGCGATCTCCTCCTCAAGGCAACCGGCAACGACACCGATCAGCTGGTGCATGACTTGCTCATCAAGTTCTGTGCGGCATTTCTCGATCAGGGGCTGGCCAGTTGGCCGTTGCCGGGCCGCGATCGGGGCTTTTTCGCCGCGTTTCGGGCCGTCTATCGGCAAGCGGGGGGCCCTCCCGATGGTTGGCTGTGGGGACTGCGCAAAGAACTCGCCCGGCTCGACGCCGCCGAGACCAGCCCCGTGGAGTCGGTTCGCGAGTCGCTGGAGCTCCTGGGTGTTTCGCCCTTCCACTGGGAACCATTCATCGCCGATACGCTCGTGGCACTCCGCGGCTGGGGAGGCATGGTGCGCCAGGTCGAGGTTCGCGGCGACCGCGTGCCGCGCCCCATCGCCGAGGGAAGCCTCGTCGAGTTTCTGGCGGTTCGGCTGATTTTGGATCGTCTGGCGGTGGCTCACGTGGCGAGTCAGTCGCTGGGCTATCGCGGAACCCTGGCCGACCTGCGCGAGACGCTTCGCGACCACGCCCAATTCGACGCGCCGGGCGACGAGCAACGGGCGTTCCAAATGTTCCAGCTCGCGCAAGTGATGAGGCTGACCCCCAGCGAACTGCACCGGTTGACCACCGCGCAGTGGACGAGCCTCGTAAGCGAGATCGAGGCTTTCGCGGGCATCGAGCGGCAGCGATTGTTTCACCTGGCCTACGAGCGGCGCTTCCGCACGCAGGCGCTCGATGCGATCGCGTTGCACGCCCGGCAAGCAACCGGCAGGCCGCCAGCGCCGCGGTTTCAAGTCGTGTGTTGCCTCGACGAGCGTGAGGAGTCGCTGCGCCGGCACCTGGAAGAGGTCGCGCCGGATGTCGAAACCTTCGGCACTGCCGGCTTCTTCGGGGTCGCGATGTACTATCGCGGCGCGGCGGACGCCCATTTCGTGCCCCTGTGCCCCATCGTCATTCGGCCCCAGCATTGGGTTACGGAAGACGTGGCCGGGTCCGCGGAAACAACCCATCGCCGCCGAGCGCGAACTCGCCGCGTCTTGGGAACCGCCTCGCATCGCTTTCATCTCGGCAGTCGAGGCTTCGCCTGGGGGGCGCTGCTGACCGGCGCGGTGGGGGTGCTGGCTTCAATTCCGCTGGTGGCCCGCATCTTGTTTCCCCGTCTTTCGGCACGAATTGCCCGGCGATTCGAGGGGCTCGTGCAGGCACCGGAGCAAACCGCGCTGCACCTCGGGCGCCGCGACGAGCAGCCCGGCCCGGAGAACGGCGGCCTGGGTTTCTCGCCCGACGAAATGACCAGCGCGGCCGAGCGCTTGCTGCGCGACATCGGCCTCACCAGCGGTTTGTCGCGGCTGGTGCTGCTGATTGGGCATGGCTCGAACAGCCAGAACAACCCGCACAATTCGGCCTACATGTGCGGCGCTTGCGGCGGTGCGGCGGGTGGGCCCAATGCCCGCGCCGTTGCCCAGATGCTCAATGATCCCGAAGTCCGCGCTCAGCTCGCCGCGCGAGGCATCGCTATTCCGGCCGAAACGTGGTTCGTCGGCGGCTATCACGATACGTGCAGCGATTCGATCACCTTCGCCGACTGGGAACGTATTCCCCCTTCGCACCGCGACGAGTTCTCCACCGCCCAGCGCGATCTGGATGCCGCTTGCGACCGCAACGCCCATGAACGATGCCGGCGGTTCATGTCGGCACCGCTGAAGCTGTCGTTTGCCGCCGCCCGCAAGCACGTCGAAGAGCGGGCCGACGATCTGGCCCAAACGCGGCCCGAGCTGGGGCACGCCTCGAACGCCATCTGCCTCGTCGGGCGGCGCGAACTGTCGCGCGGCTTGTTTCTCGACCGGCGGGCGTTTCTCACTTCGTACGACCCCAGCCAGGACGACGACGAATCGTCGATCCTGGCCCGCACGCTGCAGGCCGTGTTTCCGGTCTGCGGCGGCATCAACCTGCAATACTATTTCTCCAGCGTCGATAATCAGGGCTTCGGCGCGGGGACGAAGCTGCCGCACAATATCGCGGCCCTCGTCGGCGTGATGGACGGGGCCGCTAGCGATCTGCGCACCGGACTCCCCTGGCAAGGGGTCGAGATTCACGAACCGATGCGGCTGTTGTTCATCATCGAAACGACCGCCGAGCGGATGCTGCGCATCATGGATAACCACGCGGGAATTGGGCAAATGTGCCGCAATGGCTGGGTGCAGCTCGCCCTCGTGCATCCTGCGTCGCGAGCCGTCAGCGTGTTTCAGCGGGGGCAGTTCGAGCCCTATCAGCCCCGCGATGCCGCATTGCCCCGCGCGGCCTCGTCGGTCGATTGGTATCGGGGTTGGCGCGATCATTTGGAATTTGCCCAACTCGGCCGATAGCGCCGCGAAGTCTTCCAGCAGCGAGTCAGCTCCATGCCCAGCGTCGATCAAGTGATTTTCTGGCTCGGCGCGCTGGTGATCGCCGCTCCCACGCTGCTGGTGGCGCAATTGGGGCTGGCTTCGCTGCTCGACGCCAAACTCTCGGAGCGGACGATCAATCGCTCCAATCAGACGGCGGTCGTGACCGGGCTCTGCGCGGCCGCCGCGATTCTCGCGCTCATGCTGCTCACCGGTTCGCGGCACGTCGCCATCGACTTTGGCACCTGGATCGAGATTCCGCACTTTCACTTTTCGATCAAGTTCGTCTTCGATCGTCTGTCGGTGCCGCTGGCGATCTTGTCGTTTTTGCTGACGGGCACCATCGGCGCGTTCGCCAGCAAATACATGCACCGCGAGCGGGGCTACAACCGCTTCTTCGTGCTCTATGCCCTGTTTTTGCTGGGCCTGGTCGTCACCTCGCTGGCCGACACGATCGAAACGCTGTTCGCCGGCTGGGAGTTCGTCGGCCTGTCGTCGGCGCTGTTGGTGGCCTTCTTTCAGGAACGCCCCGCTCCCCCCAAAAACGGCCTCTGGGTCTGGACGATCTACCGACTCTCCGATGCCGCCTTGCTGCTGGCGGCGGTCGTGCTGCACCACCATCACGCCAGCGGCGAGGGGGATTTCGACGAACTGCTCAGCATCGGCGGCTTTTGGCCCGAAGGGCATACCACGCTCGCGCCCGGCTATGTGCTCCCCGTCGGGTTGCTCTTGATCGTGGCCGCCGCCGGCAAATCGGGCCTGGTGCCATTCTCGGGCTGGCTCCCTCGCGCGATGGAAGGGCCGACCCCCTCGAGCGCGGTCTTTTATGGCGCGCTGTCGATTCATTTGGGCGCCTTTCTGCTGTTGCGGGCGAGCCCGATCCTCGAATCGTCGCACTGGCTGGGCCTGACGGTCGTCGCCATCGGATTCAGCACGGCGGTCATCGCGTCGCTGACCGGCAGCGTGCAGACCGACGTTAAATCGGCCCTCTCGTTCGCTTGCCTCGCGCAAGTCGGCATCATCGTGGTCGAGATCGGTCTGAGTTGCCTGCTGCAATGGCCCTGGCTGCGGTATGTGGCCCTCGTTCACATCCTGGGCCACGGTTGCTTGCGAACCTTGCAGTTTGTCCGGGCCCCCAGCTTGCTGCGCGTCTATCGCCAACTGGAGGACGCCATCGGCGACCGCTTGCCGCAGGCGGCCGGCCCGTTTGATCGCTTCGCCGAGCCGATTCGCCTCTGGCTCTATCGCTTCGGCCTGGAGCGGGGCTATCTCGATTCGCTGTTGCTCAGCTGCTTTGTTCATCCCTTCACCCGCGCCTTTCGCTGGTGTGACGCGCTCGAACGGCGCTGGACTGACCTGTTGACCGGCGAAGCCTCGCGCGAATCCGACAAAGTCCAGCCCTTTTCCGGTTCGCTGGAAGACCTGACATGACCCCCCTCGATGTTCCCTGGCTCGAAATCGCGCTCGTTCTCGGCCTGGTCGGTGCTTGCGCCGTGAGCCGCATCACCGACCCAGCACGCGCATATCGCTGGGGAGTGGGCTTTTGCGGCGCGGTGTTTGCTTGCACGTTCCTGGCGTGGCTCGCGTTCTTCGAGCGCCAAGCGCCGGGCTTCAGCCTGCAGACGCGCCTGTTCGGCAGCCAAGTGCTGGCGCTCGACGAACTGAATGCCCCGCTCGTGCCGGCGGTGGCCTTGCTGCACCTGTTGACCGCGGTCGCCACCGCCCAAACCAAGATGCGGCGGTTTTCTTTCTCGTGGTCGCTGGCCGCCGAAACGATTCACCTCGCCACGCTCAGTGCCGTCGATCCCTGGATGCTGGTGACGCTGCTGACGATGGGGACCATCCCGCCGTACCTGGAACTCATGAATCGCGGACGACCGACGCGAGTGTATGTGGGGCACATGGCTCTCTTCGTCGTCTTGCTGATCGTCGGTTGGGCCGCGTTCGACGCCACCAGCCGCCTTGGCCCGCCGGCCGTTTGGGCCACGGTCGCTCTCATGGCGGCGATTCTGATGCGCTGCGGCGCAATGCCGGCCCATTGCTGGATCACCGACTGGTTCGAGCACGCCTCGTTCGGCAACGGCCTGCTGTATGTCATTCCGCTTCCCGGAGTGTATGCGGCGATTCGCCTGGTGCTGCCCGAAGCGCCCGATTGGGTGCTGCACGCGATCGGCGTGGTGTCGCTCGTCACGGCGGTTTATGCGGCGGGCATGGCGGTCGTTCAGCGCGAGGCGCGGCGGTTCTTCGCGTATCTATTTCTCAGCCATGCCTCGCTGGTGCTCGTCGGCCTGCAACTGCTCACCGAGCTGACCCTGACCGGCGCCTTTTGCCTTTGGTTTTCGGTCATCATCTCGCTGGGCGGTTTCGGCCTGACGCTCCGCGCCGTCGAGGCCCGCTTCGGCCGGCTCGCGCTCGTCGATCATCACGGGTTGTACGAGCACTCGCCTGCCCTGGCGATCTGCTTCTTGCTGACGGGACTCGCCAGCGTCGGTTTTCCGGGAACGCTCGGCTTCATTTCGACCGAGCTGCTCGTGGACGGAGCGATCGTCGCCAATCCGCTCGTCGGCGTCGGCGTGGTCGCCGCCACCATGCTCAACGGTATCGCGGTGGTGCGGGCCTATTTTCTGCTCTTCACCGGTGCCAGGCACGCTTCCATGGTGCAGCTCGGCATTCGCCGCCGCGAACGTTTCGCGGTGCTGACGCTCGCCGCGCTCATCCTCGGCGGTGGCATCTACTCCAAGCCCGGCGTCCTCTCGCGTGAGAAGGCGGCCGAGGCGCTGCTGCACGAGCGTCAACGGCGAGTCGGTCTCGACCCCCATTCCGCCCCCACTCCGTTATTTCCGCTGCCCGCAGCGAAGTGAGTGGAGTTCGCCGATCGAGCTTCTTGACCCCCGCGCACCTCAGGATCTCGTATTACCGGCTTGTCGCCTGCCATCCCGTGATCTGCCAATACAACAGACAAAATCAGCGTCGATCGTGATGCGCAAATGGCGTGCCGAACAGGGTTGCTCCCGCCCCCCCTCTCGCGTGCGCGTCCTACGGAATGTGGGCGTGAATTGGCAAAAAGACGGCACGCCCACGCGGGGCGTGGGACGTGGCACCCAACTCGAAAAATCTGGTTTGACGGAGCATTAGCGATCGCTGCGCTACTTCACTCCCAGCACCTGCGCCTTCCGGACGAGATCGACAAACTCGGCCCGGTAGCCACCGGCATCTTCACCGAGCGAGCCGCTGGCGATTTCGGCCACGGCCGCCAGGTTGCCGGTGCCGCGGTGTTCGCTGCCGCGCAGGATCATGCCAAAACTGGCGACCGCCGCGGCAAACTGCAGGTCTTTTGAGGCGGCATTAAACCGGCTTGCGCCGACCTTCAGCGGCATCTCCAGCAGCTTGCTCGTCTCCCCCTCCGGCTGCTTGTAGCGGAGCTTGAGCGTGAGCAGCTCGCCGCTGGCGGCGGCGTCGGTCAGGCGGGCAGGGTTCAAAGTTCCAGGTTCAAGGTTCAAAGTTGGATCGCCTTGCGAACCTTGAACTTTCAACTTGGAACCTTGAACTCCGTTCTCCTGATACTTCAGCGGCTCCACCGCAGGCTTGTCTTCCGCGGACGGCTTGGCCGCCGCGCCGACGGGGATGATCTCATACAGCGCGGTCACGGTGTGCCCGGCCCCAATCTCGCCGGCATCTTTGCGGTCGTCGTTGAAATCCTTGGCGGCCAGCACGCGGTTCTCGTAGCCGAGCAGGCGATACTGGGCGACCTGGGCCGGGTTGAACTCGATCTGGATTTTCACGTCCTTGGCGATGGCGATCGTGCTGCCGGTCATCTGCTCGACGAGCACCTTGCGGGCCTCGCGGACGCTATCGATATAGGCATACATCCCGTTGCCATTGTCAGCCAGCCCTTCCATTTTGGCGTCTTTCAGGTTCCCCTCGCCAAAGCCGAGGACCGTCAGGAACGTGCCGCCCACCGCCTTGGCCTTGATCAGCTCGACCAGGGCGGCGTCGCTGGTGACTCCGACGTTCAGATCGCCGTCGGTCGCCAGGATCACGCGGTTGGTGCCACCCTGGATGAAATACTGGGCCGCCTGCTCATAGGCAAGCTGAATCCCCGCGCTGCCGTGGGTCGAGCCGCCAGCCGAAAGCGAATCGATGGCGGCCATGATCTTTTGCTTTTGGTCGCCGCTGGTCGGAGCCAGGCGCAGGCCAGCGTCGCCGGCATAGGTGACGATGGAAACCCGGTCGTTCTCGGTCAACTCGCCCACGAACATCGCCAGGGCTGTTTTCACCAGCGGCAGCTTGTTCTGGTCGGCCATCGAGCCCGACACGTCGAGCAGGAACGTCAGGTTGCTCGCCGGCCGCTCGGTCCGCTGAATTTCCTTCCCCTTGAGCCCCACTCGCACCAAAAGCGCCCCTTCGCGCCACGGCGACTCGGCCACTTCCATATTCACGGAGAACGGCTCAGCCCCCTTGGGCTGCGGATAGCTGTACGTGAAATAATTCACGAGCTCCTCGATCCGCACCGCGGCTGGCGGCGGCAGGCGGCCACTCGTCAAAAACCGCCGCACATTCGCATACGAAGCGGTATCCACGTCGATCGAGAACGTCGAAAGCGGGTGGTCGGCCGGCGCGAGGAAGCGGTTTTCGACGATCTTGGCGTATTGCTCGCCATTGCGGCTTGCGAGTAACCTGCTCTGACGAGCATCAAACTCGGTCTGGCTAACGCGCTCGGCGTACTGCACGGCTTCCGCCTCAGCTCGCGAGTTACCACCCGTGGCCGCGACCATCTTTCCTCGGAGCGCGTGGCCTCCGCTGGCCGCAACACCGGTGCCCGAATACGGTCCAAGCTGGGCGGCAGTGTTCTTTGACGAGGACAAATCCGTTCGGAGCTCACTAACACCGGTCGGCGGATCAGCATCCATCGTTAGGTTTTCAGTCAATTGATTTTCAAGTTCCACCTGGATCTCTTCCAGATGATCCTCCTTGGCAATCTCTAAGGTGATTGAGTTCTCGTCTCGCGAAGTCAACCCATCGAGCCGCTTCACGACCCGCGCTGCCTCTCTTGAATGCGGCAATGTCTGCATGAGCAGAGCCATTATTAAGATCGCCGCGCACAAACCCGCTGCAATTTCCAGCCACAACCACTGCCGTGAAGTCGGTCGCTTGATTACGGTGACAATCGCTGGCTCGGCGGCCAATTGTTTCAGCACCGCCTCGCGCAGCTCTGGCGAGCGGGCGAGGCCTTCCTTGGCGGACGCCCCTTCCGGCAGCGCGGCGGCCAGTCGCCGGGTTTCGGCCACAATTCGTCGGGCCTCGGCCTGGGTCGGATCGGCCAGCAGGCGCTCGATATCGGCCGCTTCGCCCACTTCCAACTGGCCAAGAGCGTAGGCGGTGAGCTCTTGCGCGGTCAGATCGTCGGATTGGTCGCTGCCACTATGGGTTTGGTTGTTGTTCATGGGTTAGGGTATTCCTTGGAAACCCCTGCCGGCTTGCCCGGCAGGTGAATGAGGTTGGCCAGCTAGAGCGATCCAATTTGTGCCACTGTTTTCCGCTGGGTTGCCGCCGCAGGCGGCAACCCAGCGGAAAACAGAAGTGGGATGGTCCGTGTACCGTGTGTAGCCATCAACCTCCCGTTCCTGCCGGACAAGCCGGCAGGGGCGGAGGCCTACTTTCCTCCAACCACCCCTGCACCTGCGGATGCTCGCGCAGCCGCGTCAGGCCGCGATGGACGAGCACGCGGACGTGCCCTTCCTGCCGGCCGATGATCTCGCCGATCTCGCGATAGGCGAAACCCTCGCACCAGAGGCTCAGCGCCTCGCGCTGCGCCGCCGGCAACAGTTCGATCAGCTCCCGCAGGCACTCGGCCAGTTCGTGGGTTTCGCTCGCGACAGCCGGATCGAGCTCGCGCCCTTCCCGGTCGTCTGTCAACCCCTCGGCCGATTGCTCGCGCCCCGCCTGCCGCAGGTGGTCGAGCGCCCGATTGCGGCAGACGCGGAACAGCCACGCGGCGAGACGGTCGTCGCTTTCGTGAGGAATCTCGTTGCACAGCTTCACAAACGCGTGCTGCACGACATCGCGGGCCAGGTCGAGATCGCCAACGAGCGACCGCGCATACCGCACAAGCGGGAGTTCATAGCGGTCTAGTGCCGCCAGGACCCATGCCCGCCGCTTGTCTGCGGACCAATCGCCCGCTGGCCAATTCGCCGCCCGGCTCATGTGTCGTTCCTTGCCGTGAGCCACCCCGTTCACAGAGACAACGGCCAGAGTGCCGTTTCGTTACAGCCATTCGCGAAATCAGGCAAAAACTATTGCCAGACCTGCCGAATTGCCTGCTGAACGGGGTCCAATCCGCATTCCCGATCGCTGCCCGTCGCCAACCGGCCCGGCAATTCACCCACCGCCCCGCAATGCGGCCACAATCGCCCGCAGTCGCTGCCGGTAGTATTTGAGTCCCGGAAAGAAAAAACAGGCCGCGCTGGCGATGCCGAAGATGAAGTGAGCATAGTCGGGAAAGATCGCCATCAGTCCGGAGGTTGCAAACAGCAGCGCCGCCCAGCCATAGAACTCGCCGCTCAAAATGCCCGCCTTGGCGAGAAACACCATGCCGGTGACGAGCCCCAGCACGGGCGATAGCTTCAGCGGCTTGAGCTGCAGCCAATATTCGAGCGGAAACAGCAGGGCGATGGCGAACATCGAGCCGGCCCAGAGGTGGGCGATTTGCCGTTCGACGAACGTGACTGGCCCCATCCGCCGGCGGAGCGCCCAGAAGACCGCGGCCCAGGTTCCCAGGCCCGCCGTCCAGAGGAGGAAGTAGTACCAGCGATTGTCGTAGCCGAGCAGTTCGAGCGTATTGGTCGCAAAGCACGCGACGAGTAGCGCCAAGCTGTGCCACATCCAAAGGAGGCCCCAGTTTTCCAGCACGGCGGCGTGGTGCGTCTCGCGCATCAGGCCGGCGATAATCTGGGCAAATCGGCCACTGCGGGCCGAGATGCTCTCGTCGTTCAGATACGCCTGCAGGTCGTCGGCCAGGAGGGCGGCGGTTGCGTACCGCAGGTCGGTCGGCTTTTGCAGGCAACGGAGGCAGATCATCTCCAGGTCGCGGTCGGCTTTGGGGTTGAGCATGCGCGGCGGAACCGGGTCCTGCTCGAGCACCATCAGTACCGTATCGACCGGCGAAGCGGCTTGAAACGGTGGCCTGCCGGTGAGCATGTGATAGAGAATCACCCCAAGTGAATACACATCGCTATGCGGGCCAACTTCGCCGCGGGCTCCGGCTGCCTGCTCGGGTGCCATGTAGGCGGGCGTGCCCAGCACCGCCCCGGTTTTCGTCAGACTGGCCCCTTCGGTTTGTTTCGCCAGACCGAAATCGGTGACGTGCGGCTGCCCTTGCTCATCGAGCAAGATGTTCGAGGGCTTGAGATCGCGATGCAGGACGCCGCGCGTATGAGCGAAATGAATCGCCCGCGCGACTGCCGTCAGCAGTTGGGCCGCCTCGCGCGGTTGCATCGGCCCGTCGGCCAAAAGTTGGGCGAGCGTCGTCCCGCGGACGTGCTTCATGCTGAAATAGGGGCGGCCGTCGAGCTCTCCTACCTCATACACCGGCACGATCCCCGGATGGTCGAGCTTCGCGGCGGCTTGGGCCTCGGCCTCGAACCGCTCGCGGTCGGCCTGCGAGGCGAGTTGCCCGCGGAGGATCATCTTCAGCGCCACCTCGCGACCGAGGCTGAGCTGCCTGGCCCGATACACCACCCCCATGCCGCCGCGACCTAGCTCGTGGGTCAGTTCATAATCGCCAAACCGGAGCGGCAGCGCCAGCGACCCGCTCGGAAACTCGCCCGAACCAGCCGAGCTGGGGCTGGCCGTCATCGTTGGCGGCACCTGGGCCGAATGGCTTCCCGCCGCCTTGGCCACCACGATCACACCCCACAATTCCCGCAGGTCGTTCGCCAACTCCGGATGTTTCCGGCACTCGCTTTCTAGATCAACCTGCTCGCCGCGTTGAATGCGGTCAGAAAGGTCCGAGACGACGAGCGCGAGCTGCTCTTCGTGCTGGGTAGTGGGCAACGTCGGCCGAATCATTGACATTTATCAGCGGCAATTCAGCTCGGTGTCGCTATGTGCTTGTTGTGTTGAATCGCGCTGGCGATTTGAACAATCGCTGACTCAAATCTTGAGAACGATCTCAAATTGCGATTGCGAATTGGGTCTAGCGCAACGAGTTTTGCGAGCACGCCTTGGTCACGTGTGGGCAAGTAACCTTCTTCCATCGCCTTCGACAACCATTCCTTGGCACCGCGAGGATGCAATTCAAGGTCCCCGGAAGGGGCCACAGTTCCAGACAATACCCCCGGCCGGCTATTCGGCGGTAAACGCTGACCGGCCAATGATTCGACTCCAGCAATGAGCCACGACTCAAATTCTTGTCGTGCGAATATCACCGCGAGAGAAAAGGTGCTTCCAGCACCCACGCTCTGTGCCGCTGCAGCTAGCTGACAAGCATGCAACTTTGGGCAAAACGGCTGTTTGTTTACTCGGTCCATGTCGCCATCAAATACCGCAACGACACCCGCAAACTCGGGGCGTTTTCGAGCGGCGGTGAGAAGCTTTAGCCATTTACTGAAGTCGCTCTTAAATAGCGATGACACGTCCCCGGTTCGAAACGGCGCATCATCCAACACAAGCCAGCGCCAAGGATCACTTGGGGCAAGAACTCGTTTTGTGAGTTGCCACACCCCCAATTCGTCGCCTTGCCCCTCGCAAAATAAAACCAGGCGCCTCATGGGGCCGTCGCCTCAGATTCACCTACGCGCGCATAATCGACGGTTAGTAATTCCCCGGGCGTCAAAAGCCTTTCCTTCACGGATTCAACTTGCTCATGAGCTACTGACCCGATCCTTGTCTCGTGATTGTGGATCGTCACAACTCGGAGGCAATCGACTTCAAGGTGATTCAGCAGCTCTGGACTGTGAGTTGTCAGAACAACTTGGCCTCGCCCCTTAACAGGTGCCTGCCGAAACTCATCCGCAAGTAATCCGAGTGCACCGGGGTGAATGCCAGCTTCGGGCTCTTCGAACAGCAAGGTCAGCTTGGAAGGTTGCTGATACAGTGCCAGAAGGTGAGCAAAAAACCGCCGAAACCCATCCGACTCCTGTGCCAAATCAAGCGATAGCGATTGATCAGGGAACTTGTGGGTAACAGTAATCCGCTTTGGATTTTGAACACTATCCAACTCTAATGACGCAATCGAAGGATTCAAAATTTGCAGAGAAGCAACCAGAGTTTTCTTTAAGCCAAGGTTTGACAGATTCCCGATAATTGAAGTGGCAGCAGGCACATAGTTGGCGGCATCATCGAGCAAGCTGCCGTTTGCCGGAAATTGTTGTACACCGCTTTGCTGGGCCATCTTTGCCTGAGGCGACTGATGGATATTGCCGATGTCCGTCCCCGCAACTTCACTTGAGAATTCGTAGCAACCAATTCCATTGGTGAGCGCTGTGAATGCGATCCGCGCTTCCGGAATCGCCGATAGGCTTCCGAGTGCAAGTTGTCCCAATTGGGGAATAGGTGCCGTCTGAGGAGGGCGAATCCATCTGTTGTCGCTCTGAACGAAAACATCCGAACTGCCGACGGTGAGAGATTCGGACTTGAGCTGAACGCCACCGCGTTCAGCTTTGTTAACAAGTGCAAAGGAATAAGTGAACTCTTCGTCATGTCCAGGTACCACAAAATCTAGTGAGAACCCTGGCGCTTCACCACGTCCAGCCGGCAGAATATACTTCCAAGCGTCATGTCCTCGAACTGCGCCGTCACCCCACGCCAAGTAATCGCGAATAAATCGAATCGCATTGACAAAGTTTGACTTGCCAGTGCCGCTTCGACCAACCAGGACGGTTAGCGGCCCAAGGCAAACTTCAATATCCCGAATGCTTTTGAAGTTCTGAATGCGAATTCGCTTAATCATGGCGGCCATTCCTCCACACCAAGTGTAGCATCATTCACTCTCCGGATTCACCATCAACTCCTTCAACCGCCGGATCGCTCGCAGATACCGCATGCTGGCGGCAGGTTCGGAGAGAGAAAGAGCCTGGGCGATCTCTTGATTGCTGAGCTGCTCGTAGTGCCGCATAATGATGATCTCGCAGTCCTGGTCGGGGAGCTTGGCGATGGCGGCTTCGACGGCCTTGGCCATTTCGGCCTGGGTGGCGGCGGCGGCGGGGGTCAGCTCGCGGTCGGCCAGTTGGGCGGCCAGTTCCATCGTGCTGTGGTCCCCGGCGGCAGGGACGGCGAGGGGCCGCTCCTTATCGACCGAGCGCTTGGCGCTGGCCCGGTGGCGGCGGTGGGCGTCGATGATCCGGTCCTTGGCAATTTGCCGCAGCCACAGGTGAAAGCCCAGCACGGGGTTGGCGAGATAGTCTTGCAGGCGGCGGTTCGCCTCGACCAGCACATCCTGCACCACGTCGCTCACGTCGATCCGCCGCTGGATTTTCTGATCGAGCCGCAGCTGCACCATCCGCCGCAGCGAATCGCGATGCCGCTCCATCAGGCGGTTGACCGCGTCGGCATTCCCCCCCTTGGCACCGGCAAGCAATTCCTGGGTTTGGTCGGCATTGGGCCACATGGGGCGGAAAGGGCTAGAGGCTAGGGCTAGGGACTAGGAAAAAGCATACAACAGACGGTGCTTCGCCCCTAATCCCGAGCCCTATCTCCCAGCCCATTTCCGCCCCCAAACCCTTTCCCCTGGCCGACTTGCGCCATTTTCTGCTAAAAATGCATCCACCCCCCGCAATCCGTCAGGCCGGGGGCGTCGTCTAGTTTGTGAAGGCAATGAGTGTGACCCAACCAGTCCGCAAGGCCGCGATCGAGCCGGCAGCCGAGGACACCGCGCGCGCCGGGGTGTTGCTGGAGGATGCCTTTGCTCGGCACCAATCGGAGCTGTTGGGGACGCTGTATTACCTGGTCGGCAACCTGGAGGACGCCCGCGACGCCTTGCAAGAGGCGTTCGTGAAGTGTTGGCGGCACCGGGCCGAAGTGTCGGGGGTCGAGAATCTCAAGGCCTGGATTTTCCGCATCGCGCTAAATACGGGCCGCGACATTCGCGAAACCGCCTGGCGGCGCAAGCGGCAGGCCCTTCCCGACGATGGCTCGGCGGTCACCAGCCAGCATGCCGGCCCGGCCGAGGTGGTTGAACACGACGAACGGCTCGCCCGCCTGCGAAAGGCACTGCTTGAACTTCGCTCCGAGGAACGAGAAGTATTCCTATTACGCCAAAACGGCGAACTGACTTACGAAGAAATCGCCGCCAGCCTGAATGTCCCCACCGGAACCGTCAAAACACGCATGAGGCTAGCACTGACTCGCTTGCGAGAAGTGCTGGCGGAATGACGAATCGATTCAGCACAGGAACGTGCGACTGATGAATGCCAGCCCAGAACTACGCCAGCAAATGTGGGAGCTGTGTTACGACCTGCTCCCCCCCGACGAGCGCGCGACGCTTGTCACCCGGATCAAATCCGATCCGCAGGCCGCCCGGCTCTATGCTGAGGTGCGCTTGCAGGCCGATTTGGTCGGCTATGCCGCGAAAGTCGAGGATTCCTCGTTCGTGTTGTCGGTGGGCGAAAAGGTCGCTCCCGTCCCGACAGCGGCGAGCGCTCGCGGCGCGGCCTTCGCGGGACGACGGGCACACGGCGGTTCGACTTGGGCGAATTGGTTTTCGGCCGCTGCGGCCCTCGTGCTGGTCGGGCTGATCGGCTATGGCTATGTGCGTCCGCTGACGATCGCGCAGCAGGTGGCGCTCGGGACGATCGTTGAGGTCGAGGTTCCGGCCGAGCTGAACGAAGGACTGTCGTATCCCATCGCGGTCCGCACTTGGGGTCTCCAGCATGACGGCCGAGAGGCCCATCCCGAAGCGGCCGAAGTGGCGGTGCGGCTGACGGGGCGCGATGGGGACGAGCGATTCTACAAGGTGATTCCGACGGACGAGTCAGGCGAAGGCCAGGTCGAATTGCCGGGCGACGCACTCGCCCCCGGCGTGCGGCTGGAAGTCGAAGCGCTCTCGCGCGAACTGACTGATAGCGAACTGACCGCTGGCGAAAGGGCCGCCGCGAAAAGGCCGGCCGGCCCGCCGGTCGCCGTCGATTTGCCGGTGCGGCCCGAGTCGGAGTTGTCGTATTACTTTTACGAGCGTCCCGCCGCGCCGGGCGAAGAGATCGCCGGCAACCGCGTGGATGTCAAGCGGTTTTCGCTGGCGACGACGGTCAATCCCACGCACCAGAGCGCCCTTGATGGCGATAGGTCCGGCTCGGGCAAGGCTCAGGAGTCGGCGCGGGCGGGCTATGTCGATGCGCAGCACCCCGCGCGAGCGTTGCAGCGCGACAAGGCCCCGGCGGAACTGCGCAAAAGCCTGGCCGCCGATGGCGCCGTCGGAAAACCGGGAGACGACCGCAAAGAAGAGGAGCGAGCCAAGCCTCGGCCCTCCGCGAAGCTGGCCGATGGTTCGGAAGGTGACACGGACAGCTTCCAGTCCAATCGTCGTCTGAAAGCGGACATCGCCAAGGGAGATATCGCCCCCACGGCAGAACCCGCCGCGGCCCCGGCATCCCCGCCAGCATTGCCAGCCGCACCGTTTGCCGGTGCCGCGCCAGCGTCTCCCGTGCCACCGCCAGCAGGCCCTGCTCCGACGGGGGATGGTCGGGCGGCGAATTCGCTCGCCGAGCAGAAGCGGGCCGAGCGGTTGCAGGCCTTGGCCGAAAATCTGGAGAAGCAAACGGTCGCCGCGGGTCAGGGGCTGGTGGTCGAGGTGCCCGCCGAGCTGCGCGACCGCAAGGAACTGATCGCCACCGCCACCAATCGCGGCATTACCGTCGCCAGCCAGGCGGTGGGTGCCGCGCCGCAAGTGAAGCTCGCCCTGCCGCCGGAAGTCGATGGCGAAATTCGCATTGCTTTGGTCGATCCGGCGCAGTCGCCGCCGGAAGTTCTG
>JANRLS010000229.1:0-64150 GCA_033762315.1 Pirellulaceae bacterium | reverse complement strand
CACTGGCTGCGCAAATCCGGCCGCCGGCCACTACGCCGCCGCTGTCCGCGGGTCGAAAGGCTCGAATCGCGGATGGTCCTCACGGGCGATCCCCCGGTCGCCTACGACGACACCTTCGCCGTGACCGAGGATGAGCCGCGGACGATTCACTTCGCCGAAATTCTGGCCAACGACTTCGATGCCGAGAATGACTATCTGAACGCCGTGATCTTGTCCGAGCCCCTGCATGGTGCGCTGACCTACAACAGCGATGGAACGCTGACCTACCAGCCCGATCCCAACTATCATGGCGCGGATTGGTTTACCTACGAGGCCAACGATGGCCCCGGCGTGTCGTCTCCCGCCACGGTGACGCTTCTGATCGAGGCGGTCAATGACGCTCCCGTCGCAGGCGACGATGCCTTCGCGACCGAGGAAGACACCGAGCTCGATTTCTGGTCGTGGGAGCTGCTGGCCAATGACGCCGACGTGGACGAAGACACCCTCGCCATCGCGCTGGTCGATGGCCCGGCAAACGGCTCGCTCACCGAGGTTTCCGGGCTGTTGAGCTATCACCCCGACGAAAACTTCTTTGGAACCGATAGCTTCACTTATCGGGCGACCGATGGGCTGCGAGAGTCGAACCTGGTGACGGTGTGGCTCACCGTGAACCCGGTCAACGATGCCCCCGCCGCCAGCGGCTTCGAGTACATCCTCGAAGACAACACCGCGCTCACGATCGCGACCCCTGGAGCGCTTTGGAACGCGAGCGACATCGAGGGGGACAACCTCGTGGCCCTGCTCGTGGCGGGCCCGACGTATGGCACGCTTCAACTCGATTCCAGCGGCGCGTTCACCTACACGCCGGATTTGGACTTCTGGGGGAGCGATCAATTCACGTTCGTGGCGAGCGATGGCCAGGCGAACTCCGCTCCGGCGACAATCGTGCTGACGGTCGTGCGCGTCGATAATCCGCCGGAGGGCTCCGACGATTACTTCAGCCTGATCGAGGACGAAACGCTCGACATCTCGGCGCCTGGAGTCCTTGAAAACGACGACAATCCGGATGGGCAAACCCTTGCCGCTCAGCTTGTGACCGGGCCGGCTAACGGCACCCTCAGCCTTAGCTCCAGCGGAGCGTTCACCTATGAACCTCACGAGAACTTCACCGGCAACGACAGCTTCACCTACATCGCCACCAACGGCGCGTCTAGTTCGTCCCCGGCGACCGTTTACCTCACCATCAGCCCGGCGAACGACCCCGCCACCACCCAGGACGATACTTACAGCGTCGATGAAGATTCCACGCTCCATGTGGCGGGGATCGGCCTCTTGGCCAACGATGTTGACCTCGACGGCGACGTACTGAATGTCAGCTTGCTGGCGGGCCCGAGCCACGGCACCCTCAGCCTCGCGGCCGATGGCACGTTTACCTACTTGCCGAATCCCAATTTCAGCGGACAGGATGCCTTCACCTATGTCGCAAGCGACGGCATAGCCACCTCGGCTGCCGCCGTGGTGACGATCTCGGTGGCTCCGATCAACGACGCGCCAGTGGGTCAAGCGGACGCTTACGAGATAGCCGAAGACGGCACGCTCGTGGTCAGCGCGGCGGGAGTGCTGGCCAACGACAGCGATGTCGAGGGAACCGCGCTCGAAGCCCTGCTCCTCGCCAGTCCGGGGCATGGCACGGTGACGCTGCTGGTCGATGGTTCGTTCGTGTATGTTCCCACGGCGGGCTATTCGGGCACCGATAGCTTCAGTTACCGGGCCAGCGACGGAGCGGATCAATCGGCGGAAGTCGTGGTGTCGATCTTCGTGGCGTTCGTCAACGACGCCCCCGTCGCGATCAACGACGCCTATGCCGTGGACGAAGATGCCACGCTTGTGGTCATGGCGCCTGGCCTGCTCGGCAACGACAGCGACGAGGAGGGGAGTCCCCTTTCGGTCACCATCGTGAGTGGACCGGAACATGGAACACTGGAGTTGCAATCGGACGGGTCATTCGTCTATGTGCCGACCGCCAACTGGCACGGAACGGATGAATTCACCTATCGCACTTTCGACGGCTTCGACCAATCGGAAGTGGCGACCGTGGTCATTTCCGTTCATGCCGTTAATGATGCTCCGGCGGCGGCTGCGGATGAGTTCAGCGTCGGCGTGAACCGGCCCCTGGTCATCGAGTCGGCCGAACTGCTGCAAAACGATCTCGACCAGGAGGGGGACGCACTGACGATCGAGCTCGTCGGCCAGGCGAGCCACGGCCAGGTGACGCTTCTCGCGAACGGGTCGTACAGCTACATACCGACGGCCAATTTTCACGGAACCGACAGCTTTACTTATCGCCTCGGCGATGGCACCAGCTTCTCGAATGCCGTCACGGTAACGATCTCCGTGATTTCCATCGGCGACCCACCGGTGATTAGCGAGTTCAGTGTGGAGACTATCGGCGGCTGGATTTGGTTCGAGGGGTTGGTGACGGATGATGATGACCCAACCGGACTATTGGTACAATTCGGCGGCTGCTTAGGTTCGTTTGTCGCCACCGTCGAGTCGTCGGATCGCTTTTCGCTGATGAAGGAGTATGTTGTGGGGACGCATGGCGAATTCACTGCCTATGTCGTCGATCAGCATGGCAATCGCTCAGCCACCATCACTCGCCAGATTTCGTGAGATTCGTCCCGAACTCAGACCTCGACCTCTCCTGCTGCCCCCTCCACCCCCGCAATCATCGTCAGCGGCACCGATTCCTCCTTCCCTTCGTCGAACATCAGCGTCAAATGCCATGCCTCGCCGACGAGCCCCAGGCTGGTCGGCAGGGCGACCAGTTCGCGGGGGGCGCTTTCCGCGCCCGCCGCCAGCAGCACTCGCGTCGGGCGCTGCTCGGTAATTTGATCGAGCAGCAGGGGAAAAAAGTCGCAGTGCGGCAGCGGCACCGCGTGGCCGTTGTGGGGGGCGTCGATTCGCAAATTGGCCAGCCGCTCGCGCGTTTCTTGCTGTTCGGAACCGACCAGCTTCGTCACCGCCGCCGCCAGATTCTGGGCGATGTTTGGCGGCAATAGCTCGGTCCCCAACTTGGACGCCACCACCAGGGCGATCATCTCGTCGCGCGCCAGTCGCTCCGGCCGCCAGAAAAAGTCGTGCTTCAGGTGAAACCCCCGGTCGGCTGTCCGTTCGACCGCGATCCCGCAATCCTTGAGCAGTTGCATGTCGCGGAAAATCGTCCGCGTCGAACATTGAAACTGCCCCGCCAGCTCGTCCGCGCTCCACGGCTGCCCCGCTTGCAACAGCCGCAAGATCAGAATAGCCCGTTGGGTGCGGGCCACGGATTTGGAATCGGCGACTGCTTGCTTGGACTTCGCAGCGCGGCGGGGGATGGCGGTTTTGGCGGGCATAAATCGGCACAATTGGCGGAATCCTCGGGGGATCAACCGATCCCCCCGTGAAAGAGTCGAAATCCGCGCGAAAATCCGGACACGCCCGCCGCAAGATTTTTAGATTCCCGAAGCCAAGCTGTTTTTGCCTGCCCAAGCCCCCTATATTCACGTTTATTCCACTTCCCCCGAGAACCACCTCATGGCCCCGCGCTCCGCGCTCCCCCCCATCGGGCGTCGCACTTGGCTCCAAGCCGCCGCCGGCACGGTCCTGTCGGCAGCAACCCAGAGCTTGCCGCGGGTTCACGCGGCCGAAGTTCCCGACCTCGCCCAGATGTACATCGACGCCCACTCCCATGTCTGGTCTCCCGATACCGACCGCTGGCCACTGGCCAAGGCGCAAACCAAGGCCGACCTCAAGCCCCCCAGCTTCACCCCCGAAGAGCTGCTCAAGCTGGCCGAGCCGGAGGGGGTCGGCCGCGTCGTTCTGATTCAACATTCGGTGTACCACTATTTCGACAACACCTACCTCCTCGACTGCGCCCGCCGCCTCCCCGGTCGCTTCGCCGTCACTGCGATGCTCGACGATACCCAGCCCCATCCCGACGTGAAGCTCCGCGAACTCCTGCCGCTCGGCGTTCGCGGCCTCCGCATCACTCCTCGCATCCGCGGCGAAAAGTGGCTGGCTGGTTCCGGCATGGCCGCCCTCTGGAAAACCGGCGGCGAAACCGGCCAGGCGATGTGCTGCCTGATCGACCCGGAGCATCTGCCCGGCGTCGCCGCCATGTGCGGACAATTCCCCGATACCCCCGTCGTCATCGACCACTTCGCCCGCATCGGGGCCGATGGCGCCATCCGCGATAGCGACCTCGCGAACCTGTGCGCCCTGGCCAAACACCAGCGGGTCTTCGTCAAGCTCTCGGCCTACTATGCCCTCGGCAAAAAAGCCCCTCCCTACGACGATCTCTTGCCGATGCTCCGCCGCGTACTTGACGCCTTCGGCCCCGAGCGCTGCATGTGGGCCAGCGACGCCCCGTATCAGGTCGTCGCGCCGCACACCTATCGCGAGTCGATCGCTCTCGTTCGCGACCGCGCCGGCCTCTCCGACGGCGACAAGCAGTGGCTCCTCCGCAAAACGGCCGAGCAGGTCTATTTTTCGTAATGCCTCCTCCCCCCGATCCGCGCCGCTGGTCGCAGCTTGCCTGGCTGGCGGCGATCGAGCTCTTGGCGATGTCGCTCTGGTTTTCGGCCTCGGCCGTCACCAAAACGCTCGCCGGCCAGTGGCAGCTTTCGCCCGGCAGCCAGGCCTGGCTGACCATCAGCGTGCAAGTCGGCTTCGTGATCGGCGCGCTCGCGAGTGCCGTGCTGAACCTTTCCGAGCGGATTTCGCCCACCAAATTGCTGGCGTGGTGCGCGCTCGGCGGAGCGCTCGCCAATGCCGCCATTCCACTGGCGATTGGCGACGAGTTCGGCCGCACCAGCGTTGGTTTGACGATCCTCATCGGCCTGCGCGTGCTCACGGGGGTCATGCTCGCCGGCGTCTATCCCACCGGCATGAAGCTGATGGCCACCTGGTTCGTGCAAGGGCGCGGACTCGCCATCGGCATCCTGGTTGGCGCGCTGACGATCGGCTCCGCCTCACCCCACCTGGTGTATGCCCTGGCGTCGTGGCGGATGGTGCTGCTCGGCGCGTCGGCGGCGGCACTGATCGCGGCGGTGCTGGCGGCCCTGTTTGCCCGCGTCGGTCCGCATTTGCCGGCGGCCACGCGGTTCGACCTCGGCTACTTCGCCCGCATTTGGGCCGATCCGGCGGTCCGAAGGGCAAATTTCGGCTACCTCGGACACATGTTCGAGCTGTATGCCATGTGGGCTTGGGCCCCGCGCCTCTTGGCCGATAGCTATCACGCCGCCCACTGGAGCGAAGCCGCCGCCAAAACGGCCAGCTTCGCCACGGTTGCCATCGGCGGCGCGGGGTGCGTGCTGGCGGGCTTCGCGGCTGAGCGCGTCGGCCGCTGCTGGACCACCACCATCAGCCTCGCCCTCTCCGGCGGCTGCGCCCTCGTGGTGGGGTGGCTGATCGACCACCCCGCGCTCTTGACCATCGTTTGTCTGCTCTGGGGACTCGCCGTCATCGCCGACAGCGCCCAGTTCAGCGCGGCCGTTTCGGAACTGTGCGATCCCCAGTTCGTCGGCACCGCCCTCACCATCCAAACCTGTGCCGGCTTTCTGCTCACCACGCTGACAATCCGCGCCGTCCCCACCCTGGAGCACGCCCTCGGCTGGAACTGGGCCTTCGCCCTCCTTGCCCTCGGCCCCCTGTTTGGCATCTACCACATGCTCCGCCTCCGCGCCTCGCCCGCCGCCGCCAAACTCGCCGGCGGCCGAGGCTGAGCAGCCGTCGGGCCGCGACGCGAACGGGTGACTGCGGCTCGCGCGGCAAACCTCAGCCGAGATCGCAATCACGCCTTCACTTGATGATGCCGATAAACTGCAAGGATGTCAGCACGGCCAGCAGCAGGAAGTAGCAACCGGCCAAACCCAGCAAAATTCGCATGTGCCAGGCCGGGCGAATCTCGCGCGGCAACAAAATGGTGTTCACGAAGATGGTATGCCAGCAACTGCAACCGAGCGCGACGTTGTAAAAAGTCGTCGAAAGCTTGAAGACTCCGAGCGGCGAATCGAACGACCAAATGATGACCAATCCGAGCGCGGCGTAAATGCAGAGCACGGTGAAGTAAACATCGCGAATCCGGCTTGTTTCGAGCTGCCGCAAGCGGGCGCTCGCGGTCCAAATGACATCGACCCAGCGCCGGACAAAGCCATCCATCGTCGTCGTTTGACTCGTCAGCAAGACGAGGAAACCACAAAAGAGCGTCGCGCCCCAAAAGAACCGGCCCAGACTCGGACCCGACAGCCATTGATAAAGTCCCGTCATCGTCACGAGCACTCCCGGGGGCGGATTCGTCACGCGCTCCTGAACGCCCCCCGCCGTGGCCGCCGCGGCGTTGTCGCCGACATCGGTCCCCCGCGGCAAGAATCCAACCGAGAGGATGCTGGGGAGCGACACGCCGATCAAACAGGCCACCAGCCACACGCAGAGCTGGTCGCGCACGATGTGCCGATACCAGCGTTTCCAGCGCGGCAAGGATTCGTCGTTCACTTGAAACACGCAGCCGACATGCGACAGCGTGATGCCGTGTCCACCGAACACACTGGGAATCGCGCCTACTTTGTGCCCCATTCCCCAACCCTGATCGCGGGTGAAATTACTGATCGGCGTGTTCGTGAGTCCGCCATTTCCGGCGATCGAGGCGAGGCCGGCAATCACGCCGAACAAGGCGAAGTCAATATCCGGCCAGCGCCCGTTTTGGAACAACTCCACGAAAATGTTCTCGGTGCGATAGCCACTCTCGCTGGCCACCGGCAAGGTTCCGACTTTGAACAGCCCGGTGACGATCTCGATCCAATTGGAAAAGCTGGCGAACAGAATTCCCAGGAACATCAAGAATCCGATGACCACGATCAACTTGATCGACATCACCACCTTCAGCGAGTTGTAGATTTTCCCGCCGAAGACGAGGGGAATCATGATGAGGAGATAAAGCGACGTGCAAACTACCTTGTGCAGCAGCCAGTCGGAAAAGCTGTGTTTAATGTCCGGCAGTCGCTGCAAGATCGCGGTATCGACCGTCACTGCCGCGTTCACCGCCAGATACGGCGCGATCGAGCCCCAGTCAAGCATCAGATAAAGCACAAGCCAGAACATCGGATGCGGCCACAGCCGGAATTTGCCGGTGAAAATCGGCTCGCCGGTGTACAGCGTGTAGCGGCTGATCTCGATGTTATAGACCACCTGAAACAGGATGCTGACCGTGGCGACCCAAAGCAGCGCCCCGCCATACTTCGCCGTGACGGCCGGCCCCGCCAGCCACTCGCCGCCGCCGATGGCCGAAGCCCCCATGACGAGGCCCGGCCCGATCATCGCCAGCGCGTTGCGCCAGGTGAAGATCGGGGCGTCGATCAATTCCCCCGTATCCCATCGCGGCATCGCCTTGGTGCCGGGATGCGGGGCCTCAAAGGTGGCGGGTGTCGTCATGAGCAGTCCGGGGGAGAGGGCAAGCCAAGCGGCCTCGCAAGGCAAGCGGCCTATGATGGATTGCCGGCTTGCCGCTGTAAAGCCATTGGCGAGAGCGTCGCCTAGTTTAGCCGCCGAATTGTCGCGGCGCAGTGGCGCGCGAGGTTGAAGCGAGCGGAGTCGCAATCCGCGCGACTAGCGGGCATTCCGCCCCCGCGACTACGCCAGCTCCAACCCGGTCATTGTGCCGGTGGAGGTCGAAAACTGTTTGGCCTCGATCCCCAGCCGATGCAGCATCGAGAGATACAGGTTCGACAGCGGGTAGTTGTTCTTCGTGTCGAACGCCAGGTGCTGGCCATGCTTGAACCCGCCGCCCGCCAGCAGCACGGGGAGGTTCACGTTGGAGTGCGAGTTCGCGCTCCCCATGCAAGTGCCATAGAGCACCATCGTCCGGTCGAGCAGCGATTGCCCATCTTCCTGGCTGTTGGCCAGGGCGGTGAGAAACTCATTGAGCGCGTCGAACTGCTGCTCTTCGTGGCCGCGCAGCTCGTCGAGCGCTTCGGGTCGATTGCCGTGGTGGGTGATGTTGTGAATGATGACCGTGTCGATGAACAGCGAAATAATTCGGGTCGAATCGGTTTCGAGCGCGAGCTTCATGACGTCGAGCATCAGCCGCGTCTTATTGACGAATTGCTTGCCGTCCTCGATGTCTTCCGGCGGTTTCGCCTCGACTTGGGGCTTGGGCTTATATTCCCACGCTTCGGAACTTTTGAGCCTTTGCTCCAGCTCGCGGACCGACGAAAAATACTGATCGATCCGCTGGCGGTCGGCCGGGCCGAGCGAACGCTGGAGGCGCTTGGATTGCTCGCCGACGAAATCGAGCATGCTGCGCCCCTGCTTATAGGCTTCGACATTGGCGGCGACTTCCTCGGGCTTCCCCTGCACGAACAGCTTCTGAAAGGTCTTCTTCGGACTGCGCTCGGCGGGAATCGGCGCGCCGCTGCGGGTGAAGCTGAGGGTTTGCCCTTCGTTGCTCATCGCGAGCACCAGCGACGGATAGCGCGTCTGGTTGCCGACCTGCTCGGCCGCGAATTGATCGAGCGAAACCCAGTTGCGAAAGCCCCCCCGCTCCGGATGGGGCGTCCCCGTGAGAAAGCACTTCTCGGCTGCGTGAGCGCCGGTAACTCCCGGCAGGCTGACGCCGGAAAAGACCGTCAGCTGGTCGCGATGCTTCGCCAGCCGCGAGAGATAGGGACTGGCCGTGTAATCCTTCCCGGACTTATCGGGAAAGAAGTATTGCGGCAAGATCCCCATGTTGGTTTCGATCGCCACCATCCGCCGCGGAATCGCCGCCGAGCTTTCCGCCGCATAGGCCGGCCGCATCGCATCGAGCAGCGGCAGGGCCAGGCACACGCCGGTGCCGCGAAGGAACGCGCGTCGAGGAAGTAATGGCATGGGAAGCTCGCGGGTGGGAAAGGGGGCGGGATGGCAAGTTCATCGTACCTGAAGGGGGGCCCGCTCGCGACAGCGTTGCTGGGCCGCTGGAGCGCTTGGCAGGTTTCCAGACCAAACCATCAATTTCACCGCTTTTTTGCTCCTAAACCCTGAAATGGGAACGACTTGCGGTTGGTTTCCACGATTGACCACTTCGTGGAAACCTGCGGGGCTGCCGACCGGAAAAAACCTCAGGAAAATTGCACTTCCGGCCCGCGCTCGGTTTCCAAAAACCGGCATGTAGGGGGTTTCTGGAAACCAAGTACGAATCCCGCCAATAAGTGGTACTTTGAATACTATATGCATAGCAAATCGTCACTTTAATGCCCCTGCCGGCTCGCCCGGCCGTGGGAATACCTTGGCAGCTGTCCCCTCGCCCCCTCGCGTAGTCCCTCCGCAGCTCATCCCGTATGATACTGATAATCCTTACACATGTCAATGAACTTGCGCGCTAGTTTATTGCCCCACCGCCACTTACGTCGCGCCCCCTCGCCACAAACCCTGCCGCCGCCACGATTTCCGTTCGCCTCTCGCGACGCAACTTTTTTTCGCCGCGGGCCTTTCGCGGACTAGTTTGGTCCGGGACCCCGGCGAGCACCAACAGCAAACCGCCGCCGACGGACACCGCGAACTGGCCCTTTCGTGCTTTCGCACTTTCGCGTTTTCGCGATTCTCCTAGTCCAAACCCGGACAAGATCGCGAAAGCCCGAAAGGAGGAAAACGCGAAAAGAAGACTGGGAGCGAAGTTGCTTTACCGTCCCCCGTCCAATCCCTTATCTTGTTCGCGTTTTCGCGATTCTTCCCCCAATTCCCAGGTCCTGACGCGCTCCGTGCCTGGAGTCCAAGCCGTGCTCGCGGAGCAATCGCTAGCGCTCTTTTCCGGTCGGCAGCTGCAAGCTCCAGGCCCGCACGCCGTCGTCGCTGGCGATGAGCAGCACGCTTTGGTTGCCGAATTTCGTGGCGGCCAGGCCCGTGAGCGCGGTGCCGGTGAAGAAAGTGTCGAGAAATTCGCCATCTTCGGTGATGACGTGGATCGAGCCATCGGGACCGGCCAGCCACCATTCTCCCGCGTGGCCGGCCAGCACGTGGCTACTGCTAATCGCCTCGATCGGCTTCTGATGCACTCCCGGCGGCAGCGGATAGCTCCATCTTTCGGTCATCCGGTCCGAAAGGCCAATCGCAAAACGCTCTCCCCGCTCGTTGTTCGCCAGGCCCAAAAAGGCCGCCTGCGTCGCGCCGGCAAACCGGGCCCCCGCCAGCAAAAAAATGGGGCGGTCCTTCACCGTGATCTCCGGCTCTTCGCCCCCGAACCGATTCACTCGCAAGATCGTGCCGCGATCGCCCGCCAGATAGATGGCCCAACTGCCAAACTCGTCGCGCTGGCCGGGAGCGATCGCGACGACATTGGGAAAAGCCTTGTTTCGCCACAGCGTTTGCCCCTCGAGCGACAGCGCGATCAGGCCGATTTCATCGACACTCGCCGCGAGAATATCGGGCGTGCCGTCGGCATCGCCGAGGTCGGCCAGTTGCAATTCAATCAGCGCCAGCGGCGGCTCGTCGGCTGGCGGAAGCGCCCGCAGCAACTTCCACTGGTCATCGAAGACAAACAGCCGCGGCGAACCGGGGGCCGAGCCAACGAAATATCGCTTCCCCTGCTTATCGACCGCCGTGCGAAAATAAGTAATCGCCGCCTGCTCCGGAATCGCCAGCTCGTGACGGGCGACAACCTTACCCGCCGAGTCGATCTCGCTGATCGTCCGCCACCCTTCCAGCACGAAAATCCGCGTCGGCTTATCGCTTTCCTCCACCACGAGCAAGTTGCCGGGGAGCTTGAGATCGCGGCAGGTCCACAGCTCGGCCAGCTTCAGTCGCGTTGGCGCGGTCGCTTGTCGAATGACCGCTTCGGGCAGCTCGATCATCTGTCCCGGCTCGGGGCCCCCTTTGGCGACCAGCTCGTCGTATTGCTTTTGGTCGCGCTGGTGGCGGGCGAGAATGTCGGCGGCGAGGTCGTCCCCCTTTTTCAGCCGATCGGCGATTTGCACGATCTGATTCGCGAGTTCCGGATTCCCCCCCGATTCAAAAATTTGCACCCGCCCCTGGCCATCGAGCACGACGAGCGAAGGATGCGCCTCGATCTGGAAGACGCTCCGGCCAAACGCCTCCAAATCGCGGGCCACCGGCAGGTTCACCTTCCAATCGGCCAGCCGCTGCTCGACCTGGGCGTTGCTGGTAGTCGTGTCGTCGGTGGCGATGGCCAGAAACCGCACGTCGGGCCGCTCGGCCAGCCGCGACCGGGCGAGCGACACTTGCTCCAGCGTCGCCTCGCAAGCGGGGTCATCGTGATACCAGACCAGCACGGCGGTGGTGCCGGCGAGGTCGGTCGAGCCGATTTTCGCGCCGGATAGATCGGTGAAATGAAACTTGCCCGTGGTTTTGCCGAATAGTTGCGAAGGGAGGGGCCGCGGCGGGACGACAAACGACTTCATCCGCTTCGCTTGCGGCGGAATGGCCAGCTCGAATTGCGACGATTCCACGGGGCCGCCGAGCGTTGCGCCGCGCAGCTCCGCCGACAGCCGCAAGTCGCTAATGGTCGGATCGCTCGCCAACTCCGGCACCAGGGCCGCGGCCGGATAATCGAGCCGCCGCAGAATCGACGATAACTTATCGATCCAGAAGACGAACGCCCCGCCTGGCGATGGGACTTCGACCCGAAAGCAGGTCCGGCCGTCCGTCTCGCCATCGGCCAGTTTTTTGCAGGCGACATCCTTGCCAAACGCCGCCGCCAGCCCTCCCGATTCGAGCAGCAGCTCCAACTGAATCGGTTGCCGCCGCAAGCGCCCGCAGAGCCGGTCGTATAGAATCGGATCGCCCGCCAGATCGGTAAGCTGCAATTGCGCCGGCGCGGGGCGGTCGAGTACTTGCCCGTCGAGGTTGGCGGTCTCCGTATCCTCGATCACCGCCACCAGCCGCTGGCCGTCCGACTTGACGGTCGTTTGCAAGGCGCTTATCGCCAGCTTATTGGGCCGGACGAATTGCACTTCGGACCGCTGCTGGTCGCCGGTGAGCTCGCCGTTCTGACGAAACTCCAGTTGCACCACCCCCCGATCCGCATAGGAACTCGCCGCGCGATAAGTCGCCAGCAGACGCTGTAAAATCTCGCTGGCCGAAAGCTGGTCGAGCGCCCGATCGGGCACCAGCACCGGCTGATCGCCCGGCAGATTGGCCCCTTTTTGCAGCGGATCGGCCGGCGGCGTGGGGGCGGGGGGCTGAAAGCAGCCGCTGGTAAGGGACAAACCGCAAAGCACGAGCAACAAGCGAGCCATCACGCAAGCATCCTTTCGAGCAGAATTCTCTCCCCGCGCCATTGTTGCAACGGCCCTCGTTTTGCGGAAGATGAACCGCTGTCGCCAAACCGACCGCCCCACGGACCAGCACTCATGCCTGGCTACGAAGCACTGACTCAAACGGCCGGAATCGCCCCTCCTGGCGACCGGACGCTCATCGAAGTGACCGGTTCCGATCGACTGTCGCTCGTGAACTCGTTTTGCACGAACGACGTGAAGCGGCTCGCGGCGGGACAAGGCTGTGAGGCATTTGTCCTCAATCCGCAGGGCAAAACGATTGGCCACGCGTTGATTTTTCATCGCGGGGGCTCACTGCTGGTCGATGGCGCGGCTGGGCAAGCGCAGACACTCATCCCCCACTGGGAACGCTATGTCGTCAGCGAGGATGTAACCTTTCGCGATCTTTCCGCGAGCGAAACCAGCCTTCTCTTGGCGGGGCCAAAGAGCGCGGCGATCCTCGAAAAAGTTGGTCTGGCTGTCCCCAGCGGTCTGCCGGGCTGCGCGGAAGGGGTTTTTCAGGGGCAATCGCTGCTGATCAAAAAGACCGACTACCTCGGTCCGGAAACGTTCTTCCTGCAAGCTCCTCGCGCGGCGGCGAGCGAGTTATCTACCGCACTGCTCGCGGCCGGGGCGGAGCAATGCGATGCCGCCTCAGTCGAGTCGCTGCGCATCGAGCAGGGCTCCCCCCTCTTTGGCCTCGACCTGACCGACGACAACCTGCCGCAGGAAATCGGCCGCGACCGGCAGGCGATCAGCTTCCAAAAGGGTTGTTATTTGGGGCAAGAGACGGTCGCCCGCATCGACGCTCTGGGGCACGTCAATCGGTTGCTTATCGGGCTAAAAATCGCCGGGCCGGTCCCCGCTGCCGGGTCGCCGGTGCTAGCGGAAGGAAAAGAGGTGGGACGAATCACCTCCGCTGCGAACTCCCCCAAACTGGGAGCTACGCTTGCCTTGACCCTCGTTCGTCGCGCGCAAGCCAAAGTGGGGACAACACTTACGGTCGATAGCTCCCCCGCGACCGTCGTCCCGCTCCCGGTCTGAGCTTGCGCCGCAAAGCCGACGCGACCCGGAAAGTCACCGCAGCTTTCCAGGTTTTCTCAACCGGCAAGTCTGGCCCAACCGACAATATCGTTACGGCTCATTCGTGGCACTTCTTGGACTCTGCGCTATGTTGCGAACAGCGACGATCATTCTGGCGGCCGCGGGCTTCGCGGGCTTCGCGGGCCTGGCAACCTCGGCTGCCGGGTCGGAATTCAGCGAACGCCTGGCCGCCTGGCAAGGGCGACCCAGCGGCGCGCCGGTCGAGCGGGCCTCGTATCAAGCGCCCGTCGCCGCGGCTCCGATGCCCGCCAGCCCCGCGCCGACGGCGTATGCTCCCCATGCCACCCCGTGGCACGACATGGCCTTCGGCGGCTATCACGGCTACGACCACTATGGTCCCGGCATCGCCGGCGATTGCTGCGGCAGCTGCGATTCGTGTGGCGATGGCTGCGGCGCATGCCGCCCCAGCAGCTTGTGGTGGGTGCGCAGCGAGGTGCTGATCTGGTGGCAACAGGGGCGCGATCTGCCGCCGCTTGTCACCAGCGATCCCGTCACCGAAGACTCCGACACCGCGGGCATTCTCCCCGGTGCCGACATCCTCTTCGGCGGGGAGCGAACCGCCGGCACGATGACTCCCGGCGGCCGACTCGACATCGGCACGTTTCTCGATCCGGGGCAGTGCTGGGGAATCGGCAATCGATTCTGGGGAACGGGGCGCGACAGCTCCGGGCTGCAAATCAGCGATGTCGATAATCCGGTGCTGGCGATTCCGTTTTTCAATGTCGCCCAAAATCAAAACGACGCCCTACTGGTCGCCTATCCGGGCCTCCGCTCGGGGAGCATCGACGTGCGCAACTCGGCCAACATTTATGGCAACGACGTTTATGCTCGCATTCTCTTTTGCCGCGGCCCGTGCGGACGCATCGATCTCATCACCGGCTACAACTTCACCCGCATGAACGACGAGCTGCAACTGCGCAGCGTCTCGACCTTCACGCAAGCCAGCGGCTCGATTCCGCAAGGAACGACCCTCAATACCTACGACCGCTTCGCCACCCGCAACGTGTTTCATGGCGGCATCCTCGGCCTGTCGGGAACCTACGACTCCGGCTGCTGCTGGACCGTGAATGGCCTGGCCCGCATTTCGGTGGGCAACGTGGGGCAGCGGGCGGTCGTCCGCGGCTCGCGAATTCTCAGCGTGCCCGGGCAAAACTCCACGACCGATTCGAGCGGCCTCTTCGCCGATGACACCAACAGCGGCACCTTCGACCGCAACGACTGGACCGCGATCAGCGAACTGGGGATCAACCTGGGCTACAAAATCGCCCCCTGCACGCAAGTCACCATCGGCTATTCGCTGATCTATTGGAACGACGTGGTCCGCGCCGCCGACCAGGTCGATACCCGCATCGGCACCAACACCGCCACCGGCGAAATCTCCCCCCAGTTCCACTTCAACCGCAGCGACTTCTGGGTCCAAGGGCTGAATCTGGGACTGACCTGCGAATTCTGATTCCGCAAGTTCACATTGCGAAGAACTGATCGAGGCAGCGCGGCAATAGAATAGGGAAGCTCACGGCAGTCGCAGCCCGTAGTGGGCGCTCGAGTCCGGTTCTTCGCCCGCACCGGGGCCGTAGAAAAGGCCCATTTCCAGTACGAGGCCGCTTTCGGCAAGGTCGAAGTCGTTGGGAATCTTGTAGCCGCCGACCAGGATCAGCCGGCCGCTGTGGTAGGTGAATCCGGGTATCAATCCGGCAAGCTGATGCTGGCCCGAAAACCATTCTCCCGTGAACGATAAGTGGTCGGTGAGGGGATACTCGACCCCAGCCAGCGCGCTAATGCTTTCTTTGCCGAAGAGATTTTCCGACCCCGCCGCCGCTCCCGCCAGCAACCGGAATTTTGTCCCCGGCACTGGAAACGTCAGGTGCGAATACGGGAAGTAGCCAACCTCTGGCTCGGCCTGCCTGAGCGAGATCGGCAACATGAAGCCGACCGTCCATTTGATTTCCGCCGCCGGGGCGACCTCGTCCAGAACATCGAACGTCGATTTGAATCCCAGCCCGAGCGCCGAAAGCTGCGAGCCATTGTCATCGACGCCATAGAGCGTGGCGGCCAGTTCGGTCGTCTCGGTAAGCCCGTAGGTGAGAAAGTTCGTCGTTTGATACAACGATTCGTCCGAGGCGGGCACGATCACCGATTCGTGCAGCGTGAACCACTGCCCCACCGGGGTAAGGGCGTCGGACGGCACGTTGATGATGGTTTGCTGCGCGAAGGCACTGTTCGCCAAGGCCCACCAGATGACCGCGGCACAAGCGATTCGAAGCGGGGCTGCCACGGTTGCAGATCCTCTTTTTACCCGCGATTCTCGCCATGCCGTTGGCTGGATTACGTTTCCATCGACGAGGCGGATTGCGCGGCATGAAAAAACCGCCACTTCGCGCCCGTGGTCGCCGGCGCGTTACAGACCGCGCAATTTCGCAAACGGCATAACCGCTTGAGCAGCAACGAGTTACGGCCAATCACTCGCGGCCTTTTGTAAGGCACCTGCCGGTGAAACGTATCTATTGCGGGCCTCCTGGTACTTCGTCAAACCAAAATTGTCGCCTTGTTTCGCGGCTCTGATTTCGGGGAGGTTGGCCATGTCGATGACTCTTGCCCTTCCGGTCCCCGCGAATTTGCCGGCCGATTCGGTCTCGGCTCAGCCGCTAACGGGCCTGGTTCAGCGGGCCATCGCGGGGCTGGTCCAAACCTGGAGAATCCCCCAGCCGGGCGATAAGATGCTGGGCATGTACGAAACTCGCCCTTCGCTGCTCTTGCGTGTCCGCAACCCGGACGATGCCGAGGCGTGGAGCGAGTTTGTCGCCCTTTATCAGCCGCTGCTGGTCAGCTATGCGATGCGGAAGGGGCTGACGGAAAACGACGCCCAGGATGTGGCTCAAGAGATTCTGATTAACCTCGTCAAGGCCCTGCCGAAGTTCGAACTGGACCACTCGAAGGGGCGGTTTCGGGGCTGGCTGTGGCGAATCGTCTATAACGGCGTGATGAGCTGGCAACGCGACCGGCAACGGCGCGATGCGGCTGAGGATGTCCGCCGCGAGGAAGACCTGAAGAAACAATTGGTCGAAGATGGCGAGCCCCCGGCCGAATGGCTGGCGGCCGAACGGCGGCGGATTCTGGCCTTCGCGATGGAGCGCGTGCGGCCCCGTGTGAAACCAACGCAGTGGGAGTGCTTCCAGCAGCACCTGGTGGCGGGCCGGCCGGCGGCGGAAGTCGCGGCGGAGCTCGGCATCACGGCGAATCTCGTGTTCGTCAACGCCTCGCGCGTGCTCAAGCAGGTTCGCGAGCAGTGCGCCGAGTATCAAGAGGAGCTCGGCGATGAATAGCTTTTCGTGCCCCGAAGACGATCTCTTGCTGCCGATGATCGCCGGCGAAACGGTCGATGCGACCCTGAGCAGCCATGTCGAAACATGCCCCGCTTGCCAGCGGCGCTTGCGGTCGCTGCAAAGCGAAGTTTCGAGCCTCCGCTGGGCCCTCGCCTCGACCGATCCGTTCGAGGCGGCCACGACGCCGGCACTCGGCGCGCCGGTGCCGCGGGCCGAGCTCGCGGCGCTCGCGACTCCGTCCGTCACGCTCCCCGCCATGATCGGCCGCTATCGCGTCGTGGGGCGCATCGGCGGCGGCGGGCAGGCCGAAGTTTATCGCGTGGTGCATCCCACGCTGCTGTCGGACCTCGTTTGCAAACGGAGCCGCGAGCCAGTCGATCCGGAGCGTCCGCGCGATCGGCTGGTGGCCGAGGGAAAGCTGCTGGCCGAGCTGAACCACGCGAATTTGGCCCGCGTCGTCGATCTCGATTTCGACGGGGACCGGCCGTTTTTGGTGCTGGAGCTCGTCCGTGGCCGCAACCTGCGGCAGCACGCCGCCAGCCGGTCAGTTTCGCCGGTGGAGGGGGCGCGGATCGTCGCCCAGGTGGCCCGCGCGCTCGCCCCGGCCCATGCGGTGGGGGTGATTCATCAAGACATCAAGCCCGACAACATCGTCATCGACGAGCAGGGCCACCCCCGGCTGATCGATTTTGGCATGGCCTTGTTGCGTGGGGCCTGGCGCGTCGAAACGGGCGAGCCGGGCGAAATCGGCGGGAGCGTGGCGTATATGCCGCCGGAACAAGCGCGAGGGGAGAACGACCGGGTCGATACGCGGAGCGATCTCTTCGCCCTCGGCGCGGTGCTCTTCGAGCTACTCACCGGCAAGCCCCCTTATACCGATAAGGATCCGTATAAGGCGCTCGCTAAGGCCCAGAAGTGCGACTTCGACATGGATGCCTTGAGCCGCGCGCAGGTTCCCGGTCCGCTGGCGGCGATTTGCCTGAAGGCCCTCGCCGCCGATCCAGCCGAGCGCTATGGCAGTGCCGAAGACTTCGCCGCCGCCTTGGAGCGCTTCGCGACGCCTAAGTCGCTGCCGTGGTGGCCGCTCGTCGCGGCGGCGGCCGTGCTGTGTGGCGTGCTCATCGCCGGCTATGTCGCGCTGCAGCCTCCCGCGCCGCGAAAGGCGAAACCCTTTCAAGATTTAGTGCATGTCTATCACGACGACATTCGCTATTCGATTCGCGAAGTCGTTTCCCCCTCGACCGGCACCACCGTGCAAATTCGCTGCACGGTGCCGACCGGCTGGAACGCGGCCATCTATTGGCTTGGGAGCGATGGCCAATTGCAGCGCCTGCCAACCGACCAGATCGAGCGCTCGCCGACTCCCGAAGGAGACTTGCTGCTTTATCCGAGCGAGCAGGCGGTCGAGCTGAGCGGCGAAGCGGGGACCGAGCTGGTGCTGGTCTGCGCGTCGCCAGGCGAGCCCCCCGATTTGCCGGAGGTCGAAGCGGCCTTTCGCGAGCTTGGCCTGCTGAAGAAATGGCCCCCCCTGCCGGTCGGCTCGCTCGTTTATATGAACGAAGACGGGGCGGAGATTCAGGCCAGCGACATCTATTCGCGCGCCCCCGGCGCGTCGGTCGCCAGCGCTTCGGCCGAAGTCGAACGAAAGCTCGATCAGCTGCGGCAGCGGCTGGGGACCAAGTCGCGCTTCCTCGCCGGACTCGCCTTGCCGCATTTGCCCGGTGAATGAGTTGACAATCTACGGGTTATGCCGTAGATTGCGTTCCGTCGCATTTGGGGCACAATTGGCGACTCTTTTCTCGGTGGCATCCATGAAGCGTTTGGGGCCGATTTCTGGCTGTTTTTTGCTGCTTCTCGTCGGTTGCTCGCCGGTCGCGCTTCCCGCGGCCGAGCCCGTCAAAACGGCCAGCGACACCGATTGGAACGCCCTCCCCTGGTCGTTTCAGCCGATCCACAAGCCGGCGGTTCCCACCATCGCCAATCCGGCTTGGGCCAAGGACGACCTCGATCGCTTCGTCGCCGCGCGGCGCGACAAGTTCGGCCTGCGACCCAATCCCGATGCCGACCGGCAAACGCTCATCCGCCGCCTGTCGTTCGATCTGACGGGCCTGCCGCCGACTCAGAAGGAAATTGCGGCCCTCGTCGATGATCCGGCCAGCGACGACGAGGCTTTGGCCCGCGCGGTCGATCGCTATTTGAAGTCGCCCCACTTCGGCGAGCGATGGGGCCGACACTGGCTCGACCTCGTCCGCTATGGCGACAGCACCAGCCGCGCCTGGAACGCGCCGCTGACCTATGCCTTCCGCTATCGCGACTGGGTGATCGACGCCCTCAATGGCGATAAGCCCTACGACCGTTTCCTGACCGAGCAGCTCGCGGGGGATTTGCTTCCCGCCGACACCGACGAGCAGGCTCGCAGCCAGCACATCGCCACCGGCTTTTTGGCGCTTGGGGCGGCTGACGTGCAGAATCTGAGCCACGAGCAGTTTTTGATGGACGTGATCGACGACCAGATCGACGTCACCTCGCGGGCCGTGCTGGCACTGTCAATCAGCTGTGCCCGCTGCCACGACCACAAGTACGACCCGGTCACGATGCGCGACTACTACGCCCTGGCCGGTGTTTTTTCCAGCATGAGAACGCTCCCTGGCGTCGCTCACCGGGCCGAGCACACCGGCGCGGGGTATGTCGATCCCGAAAAGCTGATCGTCTTGCCCGGCTTTGAGGGCGAGCGCCTGCCGCCGGGAGTTCACTCGATGAGCGATTATCAAGCCGAGTGGAGCACGGGCCAGCGCGACATTCGCTTCGCCACGGCCGCGCATTTGGCGATGGGGGTCGAGGCGGTCTCGCCGCGCGACTGCGAAATTCGGCTGCGTGGCGAACCTTATGACAAAGGAGATGCCCCGCCCCGCGGCGACTGGCGCATTCCCGGCTTGCCGCGGCCACCGCGCGTGGCCGCAAGCTCTGGCGGCCGGTTGGAGCTGGCACAGTGGCTCACGTCCCCCGAAAATCCGCTGACGGCCCGCGTGCTGGCCAATCGGGTTTGGCAGCATCTTTTCGGCGAAGGGCTCGTCCGCACGGTGGACGATTTCGGCCTCAATAGCGAGCCGCCGACCGATCCGCTGTTGCTCGACCACCTGGCGACGCGCCTCCGCGAGGATGGCTGGTCGCTCAAAAAGCTGATCCGGATTATCGTCCTTAGCCGCACGTATCGGCAGTCGTCGGCGACGCAGCTAGCGGCCCATGAAAGAGACCCCGATAACGCTTATTACTGGAGGATGAATCTTCGCCGCCTCGAAATCGAGCCCCTTCGCGACTCGCTGCTCGACCTGTCCGGTCGCCTTTCGCTCGACCGTCCCGAGGGAATCCAGATCGCCGGTATCGGCGGCAAAAGCAAGCAGTCGCAAGTGCGCGGCCTGCTCACGTTTTCGTCGGCTTATCGCACCGTTTATCTCCCCGTGGTTCGCGCCGGCCTGCCGGAGGAGTTCGGCACGTTCGACTTTCCCGATCCGTGTCTCTTGGCCGGCCGCCGCGAAGTGACGACCGTCGCCCCGCAGGCGCTGTTCTTCTTGAACGGCGACTTCGTGACCGACTGCTCGCAAGGCGCAGCCGAGCGGCTGCTCGAATATGCTCCGGAAGACGACGCCGGCCGGGTCGATTGGGCGTATCGCCGCGCTTTCGCCCGGCCCGCCACGCCGGCCGAAGTCGTCGCCGCGATCAAACTCGTTCGCGGCCTGCAGCCTGATGCGAGCGAGCGCGATCCCGGGCATTATCGCTGGTCCACGTTCCTCCAGGCCCTCATGGCGAGTGCCGAGTTTCGGTATGTCCGGTGACGCTTTTCCCCCTCGCTGACGCTTCGGGTTGGTATCCCATGAACATTTCTCGCCGTCACGCTTTGGAATCCACCGCCGCCGGTTTTGGTTGGTTGGCGTTTGCCGCGTTGCATGCCCAGTGGTCGCGGGCCGCCGAGCGGGCGGGCTACAAAAGCCCGCTCGCGCCGAAGCCGGCCCACTTTCGGGCCAAGGCGAAGCGGGTGATCTTCCTGTTCATGGCGGGGGGGCCGAGCCACGTCGATACTTTCGATTGGAAGCCCGAGCTCGTCAAAGCCGGCCCCGGCGGCGGCCGAGGGAAATATCTCGCCCCGGTCTTCCCCTTCAAGCCTTCCGGCAAATCGGGGCTCCCCATTTCGAGCATCTTTCCGCATCTCGCTCAACATGCCGACCGCTTGTGCCTCTTGAACGGCATGCACACGGCGGTTGCCGGCCATCAGCAGGCGACGATCTCGCTACACACCGGAGCCGAAAACTTCGTCCGCCCCTCGCTCGGCGCGTGGACGGTCTATGGCCTGGGCTGCGAAGCCGAAGACCTGCCGGGATTTGTCACGCTCAATCCGCTGGGGGATCAAGGGGGCGCGCAAAACTATGGCTCGGCGTTTTTGCCGGCCGTTTATCAAGGCACCCGCCTCGGCACCGGCAGCCGGGGAGTGCCGAACGTCGAGAATCGGCACCTCGCCGCCGGCGACCAGCGGCGGCAACTCGACTTTATCGAAGCGGCCAATCGGCAACTGCTCGCACAGGATCCGCACGATCCGGCCATCGCCGGCGTGATCGAGTCGTATGAACTGGCTTATAAGATGCAAACGTCGGTCCCCGAAACCCTCGACCTGGCCCGCGAGCCGGCCCGCATCCAAACCTTGTACGGTTTGGATGACGACGCGACCGCCGCGTTCGGTGCCCAGTGCCTGTTAGCTCGCCGACTGGCCGAAAAAGGGGTGCGGTTCATCCAGCTCACCAGCCAAGGGTGGGACCAGCACAATAACCTGCGCGAGGCTCACGGCCGCAATGCGGCGTCGATCGATAAGCCCATCGCCGGGCTCATTACCGACCTCGCCGAGCGGGGGATGCTCGACGAAACGCTGATCGTGTGGGGAGGCGAATTCGGCCGGACCCCGCGCGACGACAAAGGGGATGGCAACGGCCGCGGGCACGCCAATCGGGGCTATAGCATGTGGCTCTGCGGCGGCGGCGTGGAAGGGGGCCTGCGCTACGGTGCAACCGACGACCTCGGCGACAATGCCGTCGAGGGGCGGATGGGAACGCACGACCTGCACGCCACCCTTTTGCATCTCGTCGGCCTCGACCACGAGCAGCTCACCTTCCGCTATGCCGGCCGCGACTTCCGCCTCACCGACACGAGCGGCGTCGTCGCCAAAGAGATCGTCATGTAGGTTGGGCTTGGCCCACCTTCTCACTTCCCTTGCCGCGATTGCTTCCCCCCACGGAAGTGCTAGACTGCCCCGCATTCCAGCGGTCCCGCTTCTGCCCATCTTTTCTTGTCGGGGCCGCGACTTCGGAGGTGCCTTATGCAGGCGATGTCGATGTTCGGCGGACTGTCGGTCTTGGTGCTGGCGATTCTTGGTGGTGGCTTGCCGCTGGGTGTGCCGCCGGAGAAGGAAAACCCGGTGATGGGGCATGTCGCTCCCGCCGAATGCTTGATGTATGCCAGTTGGGCCTCGATGGCGGCTCCCAACCCCGCCAGCACCAACCAGACCGAGCAACTGCTCGCCGAGCCGGAGATTCGGGAGTTCGCCGCCGTGCTCGAACGGTCGCTGGGCCAGGTGCTGAACCTGTCGAGCCGCACCCTGCCGGGCGAACCTCCCGCCCCATCGACCGCCGCCGCGCCGCTGTGGGGCAAAGTGCTGCTGACGCGGGCCACGGCGATTTTCGTCACCAAGTTCGTCCCCCGCGAACCGCTGCCGCTGGTCGAAGGGGGGCTGATCGTGCGAGCCGGCGAACACGCGGCCCAGCTCGATGCCTCGCTCACCGAGTGGCTCGGCTCGGCCGACCAAAAGCCGGTGGAATCAACCATCGGCGGCCGCAAGTTTCACCGCCTGGCCGCCAGCGAGGCTGGCCTGCCGATGGAAGTGACTTGGGGAGTCGCGGGAGAATATCTGATGATCGGCCTGGGGGAAAAAACCTTGGACGATATGATCGCCCGCGTCGCCGCCCGCCAAGAGCCTGCCTGGCTCGTGCAGGTGAAGCAGCAACTGCCCGCCGAGCGGCGCTGCTCGGTGTCGTATATCAACGCGAAGAAGCTGACCGAGGCGCTGTTGCCGCTGGCGGGGCCGGAGGTCGAGCAAGTCGTTGCGACGCTGGGGCTGCGGCAAATCGGCACGCTCGCGAGCGTGAGCGCGATGGACGAGGCCGGCATCGTGAGCCATTCGACGCTGGCGATCGATGGCCCGCCGCGGGGCCTCGTGGCCTTGCTCGAAAACGAAGGGATCGGCAAGGAGGACCTCGCCCACATTCCGAGCGACGCCCTGCTCGCCAGTTGTTGGTCGCTCGAAGCGAGCCGCGTGCTGGATACGATTCTCGAAACGATTCGCGAAGTGGAGCCCCGCGCGGCCGACGAATTCGAGGGAGAGCTGCGAAATTTCGAGCGCGAATTCGGCGTCGATGTGCGCGCCACCTTGGCGGGGCTGGGGAACAACTGGTCGCTGCACGCCGCCAATGCCGATGGGGGCCTCATGGGCGTGGCGGTCACGGTGGAAGTGCGCGACCGGGCCCGACTGCTCGCGGCCCAAGAAAAGCTGCTCGCCGCCTGGGGTCAAGCGCAGCCGGGGCGCGGGCCGGCGATCGCCCAATTGCAGTTTGGGGGGCAAACCGTGTACTACCTCGTCCCCGACCTGCGCCGGGGGATGATGTTCGCGCCCGCCTGGTGCTTGTCCGAGGAGCGGCTAATCGTCGGCCTGTTTCCGCAGGGGGTGAAGAGCGTGCTCGCCCGGAAGGCGGGCGATAAGTCGCTGGCCGACGTGCCTGAAGTCGCCGCGCAACTTGCCGCCGGCAAGCCGCCGCTGGCGATCACCTATCAGGATTCCGCCCGGCTATTTGAGGCGTTTTATCCGTCGGCCCAAATGCTGCTCCCGATGGTGATGTCGTCGGGTGGTGCATTCGGTTTGCCGCCGGATTTGGCCGCCGCGCTGCCCACGCCACGCAGCGTCATTCGCCACTTGCGGCCGAGCGTGACCGTGGTACGCCGCACCGAGCGGGGCCTCGAAACCGACACCCGCCAAACCTTGCCGGGAACGAACCTCGGCGCGAGCGCGCCGCTGGCCGTGGCGATGCTCCTCCCCGCGTTGCAAGCGAGCCGCGAAGCTGCCCGGCGATCGCAAGGAAGCAACAACCTGCGGCAGCAACTGCTCGCGCTGCACAACTTTCACGACACGTTCAACCGCTTCCCCGCCGCTTATCAGACCGACGGCGACGGCAAGCCGCTGCTCAGTTGGCGGGTCGCACTTTTGCCGTTTATCGAAGAGAAGGCGCTCTTCGATCAATTCCGGCTCGATGAACCGTGGGACAGCGAGCACAACAAAAAGCTGATTCCCCGGATGCCCCGCACCTTTCTCGCCCCCGGCAGCCGGGCCGCGCCGGGCATGACGACCTACCTCGGCGTCGGCGGCAAAGCGGGGGTGCTTGGCGCGCCGCGCATACCCGCCAAGCCGGATCGACCCGCCACTGGACTGCCCAATGGCATTGGCATGGCGCAGGTCGTCGATGGCACCTCGAACACCATCGCGATTGTCGAAGCGAGCGACGAAGCCGCCGTCATTTGGACCAAGCCCGAAGAGTGGGTTCCCGACCAAGAGAACCCGCTGAAAGGGCTGATCGGGTTGCGGCCGAACGGCTTTTCAGCCGGATTTGTCGATGGGCACGTGCAATTCATCGCGCGTGGCATCGATCTCCAAATGCTTCGCGCGCTCTTCACCCGCGACGGCGGCGAGGTGGTCGATCCAAGGGTCAGGAGATAGCGGAAATTGCGGAGTCGGTTCGCTTCGGCATGGCATGGAGGTGCCGCGACGAACCGGCGCTTCGCGGTGAGTTGCATGGCCTCGAAAAAATTCCAGAAATCTAGCCCAGCGCTGTCGATTGGCAGTCGGCCGCATCGACTATCTCATGGAGTTCGAGTTCCCGTGTGACACATTTCGAACGAAGGAGAACTGAAAATGCTGCGCCGATTTCTGACCTGCGGACTACTGCTGGCACTGGCGATCGCCGCCCGCGCCGACGACCAGCACAAGCACCCCCTACCGCCCGCCCCCACGAACGCGGGGCTGGAGAAAATGAAAACGCTCGTCGGCACCTGGGTGGCTGCCGATAAGGACGGCAAGCCGACCGATCAGGTGGTCTCGGTAATCAAGCTGACCGCCGCCGGCAGCGCGGTTCACGAAACGATCTTCCCCGGCCAGCCGCACGAAATGGTTTCGGTCTATACGGCCGACGGCCCCGACCTGCTGCTGACCCACTACTGCATCCTCGGCAATCAGCCCCGCATGAAAGCCGGGGTGAAGTCGAACTCCAACAAGCTCGTCTTCCAGTTTGCCGGCGGCTCGAATCTGGACCCGAAAAAAGACAAGCACATGCACGCCGCCACGCTGACGATCGTCGATGCCGATCATCTCGAAATCGAAGGGATCGGCTGGGAAAACGGCGGCCCGGCCCAGGAGATGTGCCAAGGGATGAAGCTGGTGCGGAAGAAGTAGCCGCCGCAAGAACGACCAACCCGCGGCGCGAGCAAGGGAGCGGCGTAGGCGTAGCTCGGCCCACCCAGCATTGGCAAAATCGAAGTGGTGGGCGAAGCCCACCCTCCGAAAGCTGTGAAGGCGAATGAACGCCGGCGAACCGGGACCAGTCTGGTCCCGGCTAGGAGCGGATCAGCGCCGCATCGCGACCCAGCCGGGTGGGCGCATTCAAAATAGAAACGCTCACTAGCGGCGCTTGCTAGCACTTGAATTTGAAGAACCATCACTGCGGGGTTTGAATACCGGAATCTCATCTCTGGTTTTCAAGCGGAGCATCATTGATGGGAAGTCAGCTTAGCGCGACCGAGCGGGAGTTTCTAGCGGCGCTATTGGAAGCGGGCCGAACCGTGGCGTAGATCTGCAGGACGTTGGGGCGTTCGCGCAGCACCATCGATCGGGAACTCGGACGCCACAGTTCGGGCCAGTGCTACACGGCCCACGCAGCGCAGCGGAAGGCGGAGCAACACCGCGTCGAGGCCCGGGGCAAGAGCCGCAAGATGCAGCGGCCGGAGCTGCGCGAGTTCGTCATCGAGCATCTCAAACTGCATTGGTCGCCGGAACAGATCGCGGGGGATTTGAAGCGGCGTTTTCCGCAGGACAAGCGCTGGCATATCACCGCCCAGTGCATCTACACGTGGGCCCACTCCGACGATCACGAGCGCGTTTGGAGGAAGCTCCTGCGACGGGCCGCGACCCGCGAGCGACGCTTGTTATGCCGGAACCTGCCGGGATCATTTCCGTGAGCCAGCAATCGGCGGACCGGAATCAAGTGGCAGCGGCGTAATTCGCCGCGCTCCGGCACCCCACGGCTGTTGCCCTGGCTGACCCTGCGGGTTGGTGTGCGGCCTACGTCGCTCCCGGCCCTGGCGGTGCTTTCGCCAAAGGGCGGACTTGCACGTCGTCGCCGGTCACGCGGCACTCGAAGGCGTCGATCTTGATCTTGGGATTGTCGCACCAGCGGCCGTCGTGAATGCAGAATCGCCAGGCGTGCCAGGGGCAGGTGACGATGCCACCGCTCATGTGCCCGCCGGCCAGCGAGGCCCCCATGTGCGGGCAAAAATCGTCGATGGCGAAGAATTTGCCCCCTTCGTTGAACACCGCCACCATTCGCCCGCCGACCGGATAGGCCTGCCCCGTCCCTGCGGGAATCTCGCCCACTTTGGCGACCGTCGTGAACTCGGTTGTGTCGGCACTCATCGGGGTGGTGTACGATTGGGGGCGGGATGGATTCCGTCGATTGTAGCTGGAAGGCTAAAATCAGAAAGATGGCGGCTGGAGGATGGGTAGCCACGGATGCAAGACCGATTCTCACGAATAAGAAAACCGAGGAATCACGAACCACACGAATTGCGATGCGGAGAATGCGATGATTCGTGCGATTCGTGATCGTCTTTGTGTCCTGACGGCATGCCTGCTGATTCCATGCGCTGCCGTCGCCGCCGAAGACTTGACCACAGCCCGTGCTCGCCTGTTGGTGGGTCGCTACGACGAAGCGGCAGAGCAATATGCCCTATTTGCCAAGAAGGAGCCGGTAGCGGCAATTGGCCTGGCGCGGTGCCAGGTCGCCGTCGGGCGGCGCGACGAAGCAATGTCGGCACTCACCAAAGCCGCCGAGCGGTTTCCGCAATCCGCGAAAATCCCTGCCGAGCTGGCAGCGCTGGCCCTCGCCCGCGGCGATCTGGAAGCAGCCGAAAAGCACGCGGCCGCGGCCTTAGCGCTCGATAAGGACTCCGTCGGGGCGCATCTGGCGCGTGCCGAGCTCCTCGCCCAGCAAGGGAAGCTCGACGAGGCCCAGCGGGAATACGGCTGGTTTGCGGGCTATTTCGCCCGAGCGCCGCGGATCGACGATCCGTTCGACCTGGTGCTGCTTGGCCGGGGAATCGCGGAACATGCCCGCTGGACCCGCAATAGCAACACGTTCCGCCGGCTGGTGAGCGATGTTTTTCCGGCCGCCGTGCGACAAGACAAGGACTTCTGGCCCGCCCGCCTCGAAATGGCGCTGCTGTTTCTCGAAAAGTTCAACGAAGCCGACGCGCTGAGTGAGATCACCGCCGCCCTGGCGATCAACTCGCAAGCGGCCGAATTGCATGCGGCCCGCGCGGCGCTGGCTCTGGGCAGCTTCGATTTGGCGGCGGCCCAGGGGTCGCTCGACCGGGCTTTGGAGATCAACCCCGAATTGCTCTGGGCGCACCAATTGCGGGCGGACTGGCTCTTGGCCGACATTCGCCCCGCCGAGGCAATCGATGTGCTCACAGCGGCCAAAAAGCTCAATCCACGCGACGAGGGAACGCTCGGCCGGCTCGCCGCGGCCTATGAGGCGCTCGATGGCCGCCCCGGCGGCATGCCCTCCCCCCGCGTGGCGATGCTGATCGACGAAGTCGCTGCCCGCAATCCGCACGGCGGCCGGTTCTATCTGGCGGCGGGCGAGGCCTGCGACCGGATGCGCCGCTTTCCCCGCGCCGCCGAATACTATCGCCTCGCCGCCGAAAAGATGCCGCAGCTTATCTCGGCTCGCGGGCAACTGGGCCTCGTCCTCATGCGGCTGGGGGAAGAGGCCGAGGCGGCGCAGCTACTCGCCGAGTCGTTCGCCATCGATCCGTTCAACGTCCGCGTCAAAAACCAGCTCGAAGTGCTCGACCTGCTGCAGGGGTATGCGGTGATCGAGACCGAGCATTTCGTCATCAAATTCGACCGGGGACACGACGAGCTCCTCGCTCGCTATGCCGCCCGCCGCTTGGAAGAGGAAATCTATCCGCTCGTCACGGAGCGGCTGGCTTATGAACCGGCGGGCAAAACATTGATCGAAATTTTCAGTCGCCGCGGCACCACGAGCGGCCATAGTTGGTTTAGCGCTCGCATGGTCGGGCTGCCATTTATCGGCACGGTCGGGGCCTGTGCCGGAAAAATGCTGGCGCTTGCTTCCCCCACCGAACTGAAGACGAAATACAACTGGTCGCAAGTGTTGCGGCACGAGTTGGTGCATGTCGTCAATTTGCAGCAGACCGATTTCAACGTGCCGCACTGGTTTACCGAGGGGCTGGCGGTTCACTTGGAGGACCAGCCCCGGCCGCGCGATTGGAACGAGCTGCTTGCCCGGCGAGCGCGGGCCGGCCAGCTTTATTCGCTCGACAACATCACGCTCGGCTTCGTGCGACCGAAGAGCGGCGAGGATTGGACCCTCGCTTATTGCCAGGCGGAGCTCTATATCGAGTATCTGCGCGAAAAGTATGGTGCCGAGGCTCCCGGCAAGATGCTGGCGGCTTATGGCGAGCATCGTTCGACCGGGCAGGCGCTGGGGGAACTGTTTGGTGTATTGCCGGCCGATTTCGAGGCGGGTTATCGGCAGTTTATCGAGCGGCAGATTGCCCAGGCGGGCCCGGCAGCGGAAGCCAAACCCGCGTTGGCCGAGCTACAAAAGCGGGCCGCCGAAAATCCCGCCGATGCCGCGGCGGCGGCACGACTCGCCCTTGCCTGGCTCGACCGGGACGATAAGCCTCAGGCCCGCCGCTGGGCGCTCGCGGCCCAAAAGCTGGCCGCGAACGAGCCTCTCGCCGCTTATGTGTTGGCCCGGCTGCAGCTTTCCATCGGCGATGCGGATGGAGCGTTGGAATTGCTTGAAAAGGGGCTCGATAAATCGGCTCCGCAGGAGGACCTGCTCGCGCTACTGGCGGCGCTTAAGCTGCGTGGCGGCAACAGCGCGGCGGCCCTCGCGCTGTACGAACTGGGGGACGCGAAATTCCCCCACTCCGACCGCTGGGTAAAGGCTCTTGCCAAACTCCACCTCCAAGCCGGCGACGACGCGAAGCTGCCGGCGGTGCTGAAGCGGCTGGCCGTTTTGGAGCCCGAGAATGGGGCGATTCGCAAAAAGCTGGCGCAACTGGCGATAAGCGCCCAGGACTTTGCCGCGGCCGAAAAATTGGCGAAAATCGCCATCGACCTCGACGTGCACGACGAGCAGGCTCACGCCCTGCTCGCGGCCGCGCTCGCCGGCCTGGACAAGCACTCCGCCGCCGTCGAGGAATATACGCTGGCGATTCAGCTCGACGGCCTACAAGCCGATTGGCGCGCCGGCCTCGCCCAGTCGCTCGTCAAGCTCGGCAAAACCGATGCCGCCCGCCAGGCCCTCGATAAGCTCCGCGATCTCGACGCCAATCACCCCGCCATCCCCGCTTTGGAAAAGGTCCTGCTGCCGTGAGCACAACCACCGCCGATTCGCCGCAAACCGCGAAGCCCGAAATTTCGCTGGCCGATTTTCAGGCCCTGATTCGTCAGATGTACTTGGAAAAGGACCTGGCCCGCGGTATCGAAGGGACTTTCATCTGGCTGATCGAGGAAGTGGGGGAGCTCGCCACTTCGCTTCGCAATGGCACGCACGAAGAGCGGCTTGGCGAATTTGCCGACGTGCTCGCCTGGCTCACGACCATCGCCAATGTGGCCGGCGTCGATCTGACCGAAGCGGTCGCCCGCAAGTATGGCTCCGGCTGCCCCGGCTGCGGCAAGATGGTCTGCACCTGCCCGGATAGCGAGAAGCCCTAGCGCGACGAATGACGGGGGCTCGAATCGTTTAACGGTTAGCCGGAGGCGTACTCGTTCGCTCAAGCGAAGCTGGAGGCGCCGTCGCCTTCGGCTTTCCGGTAAACGAGGACATCGGAAACCCCTCTTCACCGAATCCTCATCGTCGCATCCCCTGCCCGGCACGCTCGTTCGTGGCTATTCTGGACCTCCGAACCGGCTGCTTGCGGCGTGCGTAAATCGCCCTGTTGTGGCCCGTTTCGCCCGCAAACTGCCCCGCCCGCCAAAACTTTTTCGCCGCGGATTCGGCCCTCGTGTTCAAGCCTCTCTCGTTCGCCATCCTCCTCGGCCTCGCGGCATTGCCAGCAGCGGCGAGCGGTTCCGATGCGCTGACGCTCCAGTCGGCCCAGGTCGGCATCGGGGGGATGTGCAAGGCGGGCTTTTGGACCCCGATTTGGCTCACCGTGCAAGCAGGGCCGGAGGGCGCGTCCGGTCGGCTTGAAATCGTAATCGACGATGGCGACCAAACGCCGGTCATCTATCCCGCCTCACGGCCACTCGACCTGGCTGCCGGGGGCGAAGAGCGCGTGCTGCTGTATGCTCGCATCGGCCCGATCGCCGCTCCGATCACCGCCCGGCTGAGCGACCGGGGGCGCGTCGTCTGGTCGCAGCGCCTCGCCGATTTGCCCCCGCCGCTGCCGCCGTCCCGGCACTTGATTGTCTCCATCGGTCCGAATGTCGGCCTGTCCGAGGCCATCGCCACGCTCAAGGGCCCCGCCGAATCCGCCTATGTCGCCACCAGCGTCCCCGACGGTCTCGACCTTCCCGACCAGTGGTGGGGCTACGACGGCGTCGATGCGGTCGTTCTTGCCACGAGCGAGCCGACGCCGCTTTCCGACCCACGCGATCCGCGCCGCGGCGCTTTGGGCAATTGGACTCGCCTGGGCGGCAAGCTCATCGTCTCGGCCGGCGCGCGGGGAGCCGAGTTCTTTGCCGCAGCGGGCGAGAGGCCGCTGGCGCCACCCTTCACCGTCTCCGAGACGACTCCGCTGCGCGACCGGGCGGGACTTGAGGCCTTCGGCGGGGCGGAGCTTCCTTGGGAAGACGACGACTTTCAGCGCCGTCGCCCTGCCGTGCTCCGCATCACGAATGCCGATGGCGTGGCGCTGGTGGACGAAGGGGGGCTCGCATCGGGTCGGCCGCTGGTGCTCCGGTCGGCCTTTGGTCTGGGCGAGCTGACACTCGTCGCCGTTGATCTCGATCATCCGGGCTTCGCCAAATGGAGCGGCCGGCCACGGATGATCGCCCGCCTGTTGCAAGGCGACCGGGCCGCCAGCGAAGCGGCCGAGGGAACAACGCGCCGCGGCGTCGTTCACTTGGGTTACAACGATCTCGTCGGCCAGCTTCGTTCAGCCCTCGATCAGTTTCCCGGCGTGACGCTGGTCAGCTTTACGACCGTCGCCACGCTCACGGTGCTCTTTTTGCTGCTCATCGGTCCGGGAGATTATCTGCTCCTGTCGCGCCTCAATCTGCCGCGGCAAACGACCTGGCTTACCTTCTCGGCTCTCGCTGCCGCCTTCGGCGGACTCGCCTGGTGGCTCGCCGGCGATGCCCACGGCAGCCGCCCGCGGGCCAATCAAGCCGAAGTGATCGATGTCGATGCGGTCTCGCGAGTGATGCGGGGCACCTTGTGGACCCACGTCTATTCGCCGACCGCAACGCGGCTCGATCTGGAATTACAGGTCGAACCTCCGCGCTCTGGCGGCCCGCTCGAACCGGGCGGCTGGCTGGCCTGGCAGGGGCTGCCGGGAGATGCCCTCGGCGGCCTCGGCTCGCGGCAGTTTTCGCTGGCCCGGCCCGATCCGTATGCGATTTTGCCCCCCGGCGCGACGCCGCGAATCGCCAGCTTGCCGCTTGTCACCGCGTCGTCCAAAAGTCTGGCGGCCCGCTGGTGGGGAAGCGGCCCAGCGGTCGAATCGAAGCTCGCCAAGGACCAATATGGCCTGCTGAGCGGGGAAGTGACGAACCCGCTCGACGTCGAACTGACTGATTGGCTCGTCGCCCACGAGGACCGGATGTACCGCCTCGATGCGAAGCTCGCCGGGCCCCTCGCGCCGGGGCAAACGGTGCGCATCGGCGATCTCTCGCCGCTCAATCTGGAGGCTCGCCTGACCAACCGCTACGTCGTCGATTCCAAGGACGTGGCGACCCAGTGGAACCAGGCCTCGACCGACATCCCGCAAATCGTCCGGATGATGCTGTTCTATGAATCGGCCCGCGGACCGGCTTACACCGGCCTCGCCCATCGCTACCAAAGCGAGCTCGACCTGACGGGCCACTTGCGACTGGGACGGGCGGTGCTGATCGGCCGTGCGGCCCGCCCGGTGGCCCGCATCACCGCCGGTGGCCAGCCTCTCGCCGAGGCGGCCGACGCTCGCGAATATACCTGGTGGCGATTTGTCCTTCCCGTGGGTCCGCAGCCCGCCATGCCGAGCCAGCCGTGATTAAAACGAACAACCTGACGAAAAAATACGGCGAGTCGTTCGCCATTCGGGCGATCGAGCTCGACCTCGCCGCCGGCGATCTGTTTGGCTTTATCGGGCCCAACGGGGCGGGCAAAACGACCACGATGAAAATCCTGGCGACGCTGCTCAATCCGTCGTTTGGCGATGCCTGGGTGTGCGGCCATTCGGTCTATCGCGACCCGAAGGAAATCCGCCGCCTCGTCGGCTATATGCCCGATTTCTTCGGCGTCTATGACGACATGAAGGTGATCGAGTACCTCGAGTTTTTCGCCGCCGCTTATCGCATCCGCGGCCCCCGCCGCCGGCAAGTCTGCAACGAAAAGCTGGAGCTCGTCGATCTCGATTTCAAGCGCGACGCCCAAGCCAACACGCTAAGCCGCGGCCAAACGCAGCGGCTCGGCCTCGCCCGCGTGCTGCTGCACGAGCCGCAGGTGCTGCTCCTGGATGAGCCGCTTTCCGGCCTCGATCCGCGGGCCCGCATCGAGATGCGGGCGGTGCTCCGCAAGCTCGGCCAGCAAGGCAAAACGATCATGGTCTCCAGCCACATCCTGCCCGAACTGGCCGACATGTGCAACAAAGTCGGCATCATCGATAAGGGGGTGATGGGCTTTTGCGGCACCGTCGAAGAGGCCCTCCGCCGCGTCCGCGAGCGGGTCGTCTTGCATGTCGGCGTCACCGGCGATTTGCCTGCCGCCGCGAAGCTGCTCGAAGGGAGCCCGCTGGTCGAAAAAGTGACGATCGACAAGGGCGAACTGACCGTCACGCTGCGGCAGGGGGTCGAAGACTACGCCGACTTATCGCCGCACTTGATCGCTGCCGGGCATAAGATCAAGCTCTTCCGCGAGGAAGAAGTGAATCTCGAATCCGCCTTCATGGCCCTGACCAAAGGGCTTGGCCAGCGGGTGTAGGACGGGAGACCGAGCTTTCGACCCGGGACTTTGGACCTCGGACCTTCCATCCCGTCATACCGCCGTCTGCATGATCCGCAGGAGGTCGTCTTCGGTGAGCACGCCGAGCAGCCGATTGGCTTGATTGGCGACCAGCACGGCCGAGAGACCGTCGGCCAGCATGGCGGCGGCCGCTTCGTGCAGGCGCTGTCCGGGGCGGAGGGGGTTTCCCGCGCGCGCCGCCCGCATCACGTTCGGCGGGCTCGTCGCGAAGCCATATTCGTCCTCGGTCTCTTCGCCGGCCAGGCAATGGGCGCGAACGATGTCGCGCTGCGAGAGAGTGCCGAGCGGGCAGCCATCTTGGGCGACCGCCAGGCAACTGGCTCCCCGCTCATGCATCGTCAGCAAGGCTTGTTCGAGCGTCGTCTCCGGCTCCAGCGTCTCTTTCGCGGGCTGCACGAACTCGCTGATTGGCCGCCGCGAAACGGGCAGCTCTCCATACGAGCATTCGCGGAGAAAATCGCGGCTGGTCACCACTCCGACGAGCCGGCCGTTTTCGACCACCGGCAGCGCGTGGATGCCAAAGCTAAGCAGAACTTGCAGCGCCTGGCGCGGCGAATCGGTGGGATCGGCGACTTGCACCGCCCGCTGCATGACCGACGCGGCGGTTTGCCCCGCCCAGCCGGTGGGCTCGCCACCGCCGCCGACGGTCGCCAGCATCCGCCGCGCCTGGCGGGCCCGCAGCAGGTCGGTTTCGGAGATCATCCCCACGGGGCGGCGGTCGTCATCGACCACCGGGACGTGGTGAATCCCCATGGCGGCAAACCGCTCGTCGATTTCGCCGAGCAGCGTGTCGGATCGGACCGTCCACGGGTTATAGGTGATTAGCGTCGCTAGTTGTAGGGCTTCCATCCGGCTCGCTCCCGCGAAAAAAGGCCGGAAAAGCCTACGTCACGAACGGGCCGCCGCCGGCTGAATGAGCAGCCGCTCGACCGCCTCGCGGCGATAGTCAAAAATCTGCTTCAGTTGCCGCTGAACCCAGGCCGCATGGGCCATCCAGCCGATAGGACCGAGATAAAGCTCATAATCGACCCGGTCGATCATTTGCGTGCCGCCGGGGACAGACGTGAACTCGTGCGTGTGATGCCACAGCTTGTAAGGTCCGCGGAGCTGGGTATCGACGAATCGATGCGGCGGCTCCCAGGTTTCAATCCGCGTCCGCCAATACATCGGCACCCCAAACAGGCGAATGCGATAATCGATCAGCGCTCCGGATCGCATTTCGATGGGACGCGGCGTGAGAATGTGAAAGTGCAGCGACGGCGGCGTGATTGCCTCCAAATTCCCCGCGTCCGAAAAGAACGGAAACACCTCGTCCAGCGGCAGCGGCAGGAATTGGGTCCGTTCGAGGCGATAAGTGTGTGCCATGACAGGATTGATTTACCGGTTCAAAATGGACCGCAACGCCATCTCCAGCTCGGCATGTTGAAAGTGGTAGCCGCTGGCGAGCGTCGCTTTCGGAAGGACCCTTTGCGAGGCGAGCAGCACGTTGGCGAATTCGCCGAGTGCCGTTCGCAGTACGAAGCCCGGCACCGGCGGGAAAAACGTCGGCCGCCCCAGCACCTTCCCCAGCGTTTTCGTGAATTCCCGATTCGTCGCCGGATGCGGCGCGGTGCCGTTGAGTGTTTCGTTCAAGCTGTCGCTCGCCGCCGCGTGCAGCAGGATGCCCACCAGATCGTCAATGTGAATCCACGGCATGTATTGCTGTCCGCTGCCGAGCGGGCTGCCGACCCCCAGCTTGAAGGGAGTGAGCATTTTGCCGAGTGCTCCCCCTTTCTCACCAAGGACGATGCCCACCCGGACCGGAACGACTCGCATTCCCAGTTCCCGCGCGGCAACCGCCTCGCGCTCCCAAACTTCGCACACCTCGGCCAGATAATCGCTCGCGTGGCTGCTATGCTCGTCTAGTTCTTCGGCTCCCCGATTGCCATAAATGCCTACCGCTGAGGCGCTCACCAGCACCTTGGGGCGATGGGTCAAAGCGCGCAGCGTCGTCACCAAGTTGCGCGTCCCTAATTCGCGGCTCGCGCGAATGCGCTCCTTCTTCGCGGCGGTCCAGCGTCCTTCGGCCACCGGATCGCCAGCCAGGTGAAAAATCGCGTCGATCCCGTCGAAGGCTTCGGCCGGGGCGGGCTTCTCTTGCGGCTCCCAGGCGTAAGCCTTCACGCCGAATTTGGCGAGCGACTTCTCGGCCTTGCCCGGATCGCGGCTGAGCACGACGGGCTTCGTCAATTTACCCAGCAGTCGCTGACCGACAAAACCGGTGGCACCGGTGACCAAAGCACGCATGGTGTTTCTCGCGGGGGGTGAAGAGACCGACTTCCCATCACCCGCAACACTATTGCGAGATTCACCGTGGCGGCAAGTGGGCGCTGTCGATCCGTTTGCGCCAAGCGGCCAGGGCCTCGTCATAAACCCGCAGCACGGCCGTTCGCTCGCCGACATCGCCGAATTTGGCCGTTTTGGCGACAAATTCGCGGCTTTGCCCCATTTCGGCCAGCATTTCGCCGGCCACTTCGACCTGAAAAGCCGACCGTCCCGCCACCGTGACATAAATCGGGCTGGTGTGGGCGAACAGAGGCTTGCCGAATTCGTTATTCTCGGCATCGCCGGCAATCCGCAGGGCGAGCCACCCAGGCTCGGAAAGCGCGAGGCGATGCTTCAGCGTGGCGGCATGAGTGCCGTCGGCCGCGGTCGCGGTGGCGGCGTGAATAACCTGGCCATTGTGAATCAGTTCCAGCCGGCGGAAATTCCCCCGGCCAATCGCTCGGCCGGAGATTTCGATCTCCTCGCCACCCGTGGCGGCAATCGTTTCGCCAATTGCTTTCCCGCCGGCCGAAAACTCCAGCAGCGGGCCATTGGTGATGAAGGTCTTGCCGGCGGTCAGTTGCTGGAGCCACCCGGCGGCGGTCACCTCTCCCTCGATCGGCACATAGACCCGCGAGAAATCGTAGATGAACCAGTCGGTGCCGGTCGAGAACGGCACTTTCATCCCGACGTTGAGATAGCGGTAGAACGTATCTTCGTAGGTGCCATGCTCGCCACCGTCATGAATGTTCTGGGCGTGCAGCTCGCCGGCAACCCAGTTCGGCAGGTCTTCGTGGCCGAACGTGTTGTGGCACCAAATGACCGTCGCTCCATCGCCCCGCGCCTGCCGGATGCCACGCTGCAGCGGAATGCCGTCGGTCCCCTCGCGCATGATGCCCGGACCGATGCTCACCGGCTCGATCAGCTTGAGGATGTTGAGCAGCATGACGTGCCCAAATCCCTCGCCGCCGGGGCCGAAGTTGTGCCGATGCTCTTGCCCATTGCCGAACAGCACTCCACCGCGCGACAGCCGCCCGAGATCTCCCTCGGTGAAGGTGTTGGAGATATAGTCCCGCTCGTCGGGAATCCGCCGCAGGTGCGAGAGGAACACCAGCTGCAGCCCATCGGCCCGCGGAACGACCCGCAGGTAGCGGTCCGCTTCGGCGAAGGTCAGCTTCATCAGGTGCAAGTGCGTGTTGCCGGCGACGAGGCCGCGGCGGGCCGGATGATCGAGCCGTTGCAGCTTAATCTGGAGCGTTTCGGTGGCTTTGCCGGCGAGGTCGATTTCCTGCGTGAAAAGTTTGGTTTCGATTCCCTGCAAGGCCTCGATCTTGAGCTTCTCGCGCGGCACAGTGAGCACGGTGCTGGGAGCGAGCGCGTGCCAGTTCTGCTCGCGGAGGATCTCGTCCCTAAAGACGATTGCCTTGCCCGAAGCGAGGCTCGTCACCCGTAACAGCCCGGCAATCGCCGCTGGCTCCCCTTCCAGCATCATTTCCACCGTCAGCCGGCAGGTTTTTTGGCCATCTCCCGGCAGGGGGGCAGGCTGGGCGAATCGGGCCGCGGCCGCGAGCGATATTTGCCGCGCCCGTTCCGCCAGGTGAGCCGTGTGGTCGTGGGCGGAGAGCCAACTGGCGGCGAAAGTGACGAGGAGAGCGCCGGCGACGCCAGGAAGTAGAGAACGCATGAGTTCAGCCCCGCAAGGGAAGTAGAATCGCTCCGCGTGCCGGCTTAGTGTAGCCAGCCTGATTTCCCAGAGCCAATTGGCGGCGGGCGTATTCGGTTGGGTTTTGCGGTCGCAAAACGCCAGGCACTCGTGGCCTGGCCTGTCCCTGATCCTGCGATCGGAACGCGGGCTTGTTCGCGATGCGAAACAAGCGGTATTCTCTCGGCAAGGTCGCGGCAGGCGGGCGACCGGCGCGAGAGGGAGCCTTATGCACGCACTTCCGTACGCGACGCCAACCCCCGAGCAGCTCGCCCGGCGAATTCGGGTCGCTCTCGGGCAGGAGCCGGGCGATTTGCTGATCGCGGGGGGACAGGTCGTCAATGTCTTCACCGGCCAGGTGGAGCGGGCGAATGTCGTCGTCGCGGATGACTGGATCGCAGGGGTCGGCGATTATGCTTGGACCGCGCGCGAAACGGTGGATGCGGCGGGGCAGTTTGTCTTGCCGGGGCTGATCGACGCCCACATGCACCTCGAAAGCACCCTCCTCGCGCCGGCCGAGCTGGCGCGCGTGGTGGTGCCGCACGGGACGACAACGATCATCGCCGATCCGCACGAGGTGGGAAATGTGCTCGGCATTCCCGGTATTGAAGCGCTGCTGGCGGCGGCGGCGGGCCTTCCGCTCGATGTTTTCTTTCTGGCTCCGTCGTGCGTCCCATGCACGGCCTGGGAGCATTCCGGCGCGAAGCTGGCGGCCAGCGATATTGTCCGATTGCTGGCCAATCCGCGCGTGTTGGGCCTGGCCGAGGTGATGGATTTTCCCGCCGTGCTCGCGGGCGATGCCGCGGTGCTGGCGAAGGTGGCCGCCACGCAATCGGCCGGCGCGGCGGTCGATGGCCACGCTCCGGAAATGACCGGCCAAGGCCTCGTCGCCTATGCCGCGGCGGGGATTCGCTCGGATCACGAATCGACGACGGCTGCCGAGGCGAAAGCGAAGGCCGCGCTAGGGATGCTGGTGCAGGTGCGGGAAGGGACCGGCGCTCGCAACCTGAATGCCCTGCTGCCGGCGATCGTCGCGGGGGAACTGGGGGATTGGTGCCTCGCGACCGACGACATCTATCCGCACGATTTGACGGCCGACGGCCACATCGATGGCCTGCTGGCTCGCGTCGTGGCGGCGGGGGTTGCCGCGCCGCTGGCCGTGCGCCATGCCACGCTGGTTCCCGCCCGGCACTATGGGCTGCGCGACCGGGGGGCGGTCGCCCCGAGTTATCGGGCGGATCTGGCGATTGTTGCCGATCTCGCCAGTTTTCGCCCGCGAACGGTGATTCAGGCGGGGCGCGTCGTCGCCCGCGATGGCGGACTTATCGCCCCCCTTATCGCCCCGCCACTGGCCGCGGCCAATACGATTCACGTGCCGGAACTGCCGGCGGACCGGTTGGAATTGCGGCTGACGAGCGAGATTGCCCCGGTGATTACGGTTAGGGCGGGGCAGATTACGACGGAGCGGCGGATGCTGCGCGTCGCCAGCGATCAGGGGCGGTGGAAATTCGCCGCGGCGAGCGATGTGCTCCTGGCGGCGGCGATCGAGCGGCACCGGGGGACGGGGAGCGTCGGCCTCGGGCTAGTGCAAGGTTTTGGCCTTACTCGCGGGGGGATTGGCTCGTCGGTCGCCCACGATTCGCACAATCTGATTCTCGCTGGCACGGAGCCGCGCGAGCTGCTGGCCGCGGCAAATGCCCTGCGGCAATCGGGGGGGGGATTGGTTGTTGTCGCCGACGGGCAGGTGCTGGCCCAGTTGCCGCTGCCGCTGGCGGGGTTGATTTCCACGGCCGATGCGCGGACGGTCTGCCGGCAACTGGCCGAAATTCATGCCGCCGCGAAGAGCCTGGGCTGCGTGCTGCCGAGCCCTTTTTTGACGCTTTCGTTTCTCGCCCTGCCGGTGATTCCCGAACTGCGAATCACCGACCAGGGGCTGTTCGACGTGACGCGGCAAGCATTTGTCACGCTTTAGTGCCGCTAGTGATCGTCTTCATAGACGACAGTCGTGGCGGGTTGGCGGCGGCGCGTGGTGAAGATGCCGCGGCGGCGCGTGAGGGGGCCTTCGTCTTCGCGAAAGTAATAGCCGCCGAGCAGCTTATAGAAGAATAAGAGGACAAAGGCCCCGGCTGTCGCCACGCAAAAGCCGACCGGGCTGATCGGCGTCACGATCTGTCCCTTCCAGAAGTACGACAGGACCGCGCAGCCGATGACGGTGCCGGCGACTCCCATCGCCAGGGTGGCGACCGCTCCCCCCGGGTCTTTGCCGGGCATGATCGCTTTGGCCAGCAGTCCCACCAGTGTGCCGAAGCCGACCCACACGAGGATGGTATTGGCCCACTCCTGCACGGCCTGCATGAATTGCGCGTTTTCCATCGATGTCCCTTTCGAGTTTTGCGCGCGGCGGCGCACAGCTCCACGAAGGGTCATCGGCGCGGGGAGCGCGCGAACTTGGAGCAGAATGCGCGGATTGTGCCGAATGCGCGGCGCTGCTAGCGGCGCGGCGCTGGCTATAGCTCCAGCTCCAGCACGACGGGAGCAACAAGCACTGGCAGGACGATCGGATCGAGCGGATTGTCGCCGTATTGCACCGTGCGGCCCCGGTCATTCACGCCGACCACCAGGCACTGCGCCCCGGCAGCCGGCGGGTTCAGCTTGCCGGGCAGCGGCACGAGGAGGCGAGTTTCAAAGCCGGCGAGGCGCATGATGGCCGCCAGATCGCCGTTCTTCGCGGAAACGACGCGTTCGATGGTTCCCAGAAAGACCAGCCCCGCGAGTGGGCGGCCCACTTCGGCGGCGGCGTGCTCGTTGAGCAGGGTGATTGCGCCGATATCGTTCCACTGAACTCGGCGCAAATCGGCCACGACGCGGTCCGCCTCGCGCACCAGCTCATCGAGCCGGTCGCCCAAGGCGGCGCGGGCGGCGAACAAATCGGGCCGGTTGGCGATGGTGATTCCCCACGCCAGCTCTTGCAGGCGGGCGTAGTCGCCGCGGCTGGCGGGCCGCCAGCGCAGCGCCTGAGCCGCGGCATGCAACTCGCGCAGGTTGTCGGCCGAGGTTTGCCAAAGCTGCGCTTGCAGGCGGGCCTCGCTGGTGGCGTGGCGGGCGAGCGGTTCGAGGTCGTCGGTCGCCCGGGCAAGAAGCTCGGCGATGGCGGCCGCGTGCAACGCATAACCAAAGCCGGTCTGGCGATCGACCCAGGTATTGATGCCGATCGCCTCGCCGGCGAGATTCACGAGCGGGCCGCCGCTATTGCCATCCGACAGATTCGCGGTGTGCTGAATCCACCGCTGATTGGCCTGGCTGCCGGTCAGCTCGGAGACGAACCGCCGCGTTCCCGGAGCTAGCTCGCTCGTGGTAATCACGCGGCTTACCTTGCCATCGAAGGGGGAGAAGAGCGCGCCTTGCGGATGGCCGATGGCGATAATCGGCGATAAGGGGGGTGGATCGCCGGTCGCCAGCGCCAGCGACGACAGGTCCGCCGCGCCGCGTAGCACGAGCAGGGCCAGATCATGCTCACGATCAACCGCCGCATAGCCGGCGATCTCGAACATCGCGCCGTCCCGAAAGCGAACGACGCCGCTGGTGGCGGTGGACGACACATGCAGGCTAGTCGCGATAAGCCCCCGTGAATCGACCACGAACCCGGCGCCAATCGGCGACAGGCCGCGGGGGCTTTCGGCTTCGATCAGGACGACGCTGGGCTCGACGCGGCGGAGCAGATCGGCCGCTTCGGCGGGCAGCCTGGTCGCCGTGGCGGTGGACGAGGGGGGGACGCGATTCGGCGGGAGTGGCGCGCGCCGGCCGAGCCAGCTCCAATCGAGGTTGGTGGCCACAAGCCAGACGAGAAGCAGGCCACAAGCCGCAATGGCCCCGCCGCGCAAGAGCGATCCCCGCCAGGTGCGCGGCGTGCGACGGGCCGATTCCGGAGACGAGGCTGGCATTGCCTCATCCTACCACGGCCATCCACGGATTCCGGCGCTACGCGATGGCTTCGGCCAATTCAGTGTCGCGAAAGCGATAGCCGACGCCACGGACCGTTTCGATCACGTCGGCATGGGGGCCGAGCTTGCGGCGGAGGGCGCGGATGTGAACATCGATGGTTCGCTCCATGACCATCGTGTCTTCGCCCAGGGCGGCGTCGATCAGCTCGGTGCGGTGGAAAACGCGGCCCGGCTGGCGGATGAGCGTATCGAGCAGGCGGAATTCGCTGCGGGTAAGCTGCAGCGATTTCCCCTCGGCCACGGCTTGATGGCGGCGGCGATCGACCGACACACCCAGCCGCGTGGTCACTTCGTCGCTCGGCGCGTCCCCCGAGCGGCGACGGCGCAGGGCCTTGATCCGCTCGAGCAGCACCTTGACGCTGAACGGTTTGGTGACATAGTCGTCGGCACCGAGCGAAAAGCCGATCAACTCATCGCTTTCCTCGGCCTTGGCGGTGAGCATGACGATCAGCATGTCGCGCGTCGAGGCATCGGCCCGCAAGCGGCGGCAGACATCGTGCCCATCGACCACGGGCAGCATCAGATCGAGGATGACGATGTCCGGCGACTTGATCTGAGCTTGCAGCAGGCCGTCTTGCCCGTCGCTGGCGGTCAGCACTTCGTAGCCCGCTTGCTTGAGGTTGTACGAAACGACTTCGGAAATCGAGCGGTCGTCTTCAATGAGCAGGACTTTCGTCTTGGCCATGAGCGAATCCTAGGCGGAAGGGGATAGCTTGTGATTGTGGCGATGCCGGACGATGTCTCCCTCGACGAGATAGACGACATCTTCGGCGATGTTCGTGGCGTGGTCGGCGATCCGCTCGATGTGGCGGACGGCGGAAAAACAATGCACCGCGGGGGGAACCAGTTGCGGCTGCTTCTGCATCGCGGTTTGGATTTCGTCGATCATGTCTCGGTTGAACTGATCGACCTGGCTGTCCATCGCCATGATTCGCCGGGCGGCAATCGGGTCCGCATTGACGAAGGCGTCCATTACGCCGCGGACCATTTGCGTGGCCAGCACCACCATTTTCGGCAACCGTTCGGGAATCTGAAACGCGGGAAACTCGTCGATGGCTTGGGCCCGCTGGGCAATGCTCACCGCCAGGTCGGCGATTCGTTCCAGGTCGTTGTTGATCTTGAGGACCGTGGCGATACGCCGCAAATCGACCGCCACCGGTTGGTGAAGGGCGAGGATTTTCAGGCACTCTTCCTCGACGTGTACTTCGTGCTCATCGACATAGTTGTCGGCCTTCACGACCTTCTCGACGAGGTCGGACCGGCGGGCACCCAGCGCCTGAGTAGCATGGTCGATCATCTCTTCGACGACCGACGAAATGCCGAGCAACTCACTGTTGAGGTGCTCCATGTCTCGTTGCAGGTGCTTGCTCATATCGGCTGAGGCGGCGAAAGGGCTGGGGCGGGAATGCCGGGGTTCTTGGTCGGCAGCCAGCTAGGGGGAGGTGTCTCGCAAGTTCATAGTATTCGTAGATCGTTGCGCCGCAAAGGGTTAAGGCCGCTGGAGCAACACTGCGGACCGCTCCCGACGTGTTTTCATTATGAACAAACGTGCCGCAGTAATATGAAGACTGCGTGAAAATTCGATGAATACAATGACCACCTGAAAGTACTGGTATTCAGGGAGTTGGCCGCCGAGTGTTGCTGTAGTCGCGCGCTTCCAGGGGCCCCGGCACAATGGCGTGGCCTGGGCAATTCGGCCACGGATAGAATCGAAGGATGCGAATTCCCAGCCGAGTTGCGAGCGGCGAGGTCGGCTTCAATATGACGCCGATGATCGACGTTGTTTTCCAGCTCATCATTTTCTTTCTGCTATCGAGCCATCTCGCCAAGCAAGAGAATCAACTCGCCTTGCCGTTGCCGACCGCCCAGAGCGGCCGCGATCCGGTGGCCGACGACAAACCGCGATTGACGGTGAACGTGACGCTCAACGGGACGCTGCTGGTGGCCAATCGGGCCGTAACGCCCGACGAGCTGACCGCCCGCCTGCGCGAGCGGCTGGCGGCGCATGGGGGCGACCTGGAGGTGCGCATCCGGAGCGACCGGAGCGTGGCCTATGCCCACGTCGAGCCGATCATGCTGGCCTGCGCCCGGGCCGGCATCTGGAACGTCTCGTATGCCGTCTATCGGCGGGAGGACGTTCCGTAATGCGATTTCCGTCCCCCTTTCGCGACCAGCGGAAAAGCCTGGAGCTGAATCTGACGCCGATGATCGACTGCGTCTTTCTGCTGATGGTCTATTTCATCTGGTCGTCGAGCTTCGCGATCGTCGAGCGGAGCCTGCCGAGCCAGCTGACCGCCGCCAGCGGCAGCGGCGTGGCGAGCCCGACGGAACCACCTCCCCCCGAAGCCGATTTTGACGATGTGGTCGTTCGCATCCTGTGGACGGGCCGCGGCCCGGCATGGCAGGTGAACGAAACGCCAATCGCCACGCTCGCCGAGCTGCGCGGCACGCTCGCCACCATTGCCCGCATCAAGCGCGATGCTCCCGTCATTCTCGATCCCGACCGCCAGGTGCCGCTGGGAGACGTGATCGATGTGTTCGATCTGTCGCGGCTCGTCGGCTTCGAGAAAGTGCAATTCGCGACGACGGTGCCGGTGAATTAGAGCAACCACGAATGACACGAGAGACACGAAAGAGAAGAAGAGCAGCCGCGGCTGTCACGGAGTGCGCGGATGGGGAAAAGAAGGAAGGAGAAGGATGGGAACAGAAGGTAACCAAGGAAACGAAGAAGGAGGACAGGAATCCACTCTCCTCCCTTCGTTGCCTTCTGTTCAATTCAGTCTCTGCCCCCGCTCCAACCACGATCCTATCCCCGTCCCCTTTCCTGCTTTCATCCGCGTCCTCCGCGACATCCGCGGTTCAATTCCTCCTGTTCTTTCGTGTCCTGCGTGTCTTTTGTGGTTTCCTTCCTCTCCTGCTCATCGCCCCCGCCTGGGCCGAGTCGCCAGATGCCCAATTCCTGGCCGGACTGCGCGAGCGGCGACTATTTGCCCTGGCCGAAATGTATTGCACCGACCAGCTTGGGAATCCGCAGTTGGTCGAGCCGGCACGGACGGAGCTGACGGTCGAGCTGATTCGGACGCTCGCGACCCATGCCGTCAACTCGCCGGCTGCCGAGCGTGAGGCGATATTCGCAGCCGCCCGCCGCGTGTCGCAAGATGCCCAGCGGACCATGCCGCCGTCGCCAAGGCTCGTTCTCATCCGCCTGCAAGATGCGTTGACCCTGCTGGCCCAGGGAGAGCTTGGCCGGCAAGAGCTCGAGGCGGGAGCCTTGCCGGCGGATCGGCACGAAGCGACGCGGCAAGCGCTGCGCGAGGCGACGGAACTGTTGGAAACGCTCGATAAGGAATTGACCCGTGAAATTCCGCTCCGCCGCCGCACTGCGCCCCGGCCAGGGGAACTTTCGGCCGAGCAGATCTTTTCGCTGCAGCAGCACGTGCAGCACCAACTGGCCCGGGCTTATCGCAACCGGGCTTTGCTCTTCGATCCCGCCAGCAGTGATCGCCTGTCGCTGCTCATTCAAGCCACGGAGACCTTGCAACGCCCCCTCACGCAGTTGCCGCCGGACGATCCGCTGGTCCAGGCGATTCAACTCGACCTGGCCGAATGCCAGCGGCTGCTGGGGAGGCTCGACGAAGCGGCCCAACTGGTGGCCGGGCTCGATATCGAGGGGATCGACGCCAGCGTGCGGCTGCGAGCGCGGGCCGAACTCATTCGCCTCGCCATCGCGAAGAACAACCTGCCGGCCATGCAGCGGTTCATCGACCTCGGCCGCACCGCAGCGGGGCAATCCGCGGCGGAGCTCGATTTCGCCTGGTTTGAGGCTTTTCTGCTACAAGCCCGACGCGCCAGCGAGGGTAAGGACCTCGATGCCGCCCGGAGATTCCAAGATCAAGCCGCCGAAACGGCCCGCTTTCTCGACGAGACTTATGGCCCTTATTGGGGCCGGCGTGCCGATCAGCTCTTGGTCGCCGCGATTCCCCGCGGGGCCGGCGTCGTCAATGTGCCGCTCTTGTCGCGGACGGCCGATAGCCTGTTCCTGAAGGGAGATTTCGACCGGGCGATTGCCGCCTATGACGATGCCTCGGCCCAAGCGCGGGCGGCCGGCGATCTGAACGCGTCGTTCGATCTGGCCTACAAAGCCGCGCTCGTCGAGCAAAAGCGCGAGCGGCACGCGGAGTCAGCGCGGCGGTTTCGCAATCTGGGCAAAGCGTTTGCCGCGCATCCGCAAGCGGCCCAGGCGCACCTGCTGGCGGCCTGGCATCTGGCGCAGGTCGTCAAAACCGATGCGGGAGCGACCAGCGACTACGAGGCGATTTTGCGCGAGCATTTGGCCCTGTGGCCGACTGCCGAGAGCGCGGCGCAAGCCAGGATTTGGATGGGGCGACTCGAAGAGAATCGCCAGCAATGGGCTGCGGCGATCGAGGCCTATGGGGGCGTGCCGCGCGGTTCCCCCCATTTTGCCGCGGCGATCGCGGGCCTGGCCACCTGCTGGCCCCAGCGGCTGGCCCAGCAAGCGGCCGCCGGCGTGCTTAAAACCGACGAAGTGACGCAGGCCTTGCGGCAATTTCAGCAAGCGATGGTGGGGCCAGAAAATCAATTGCCCGAGCGCTTTTCGGCCGCCGAGCAAACCGCCGCCTTGGCCGCGGCCGAGCTGGTGCTGAATTATCAGCCCACCGCCGCCGCCGAGGCCGAAGGGATGCTGCGGGCGGCCTTGGCCCGTTCGCCCGATGCGCCGTCGGCATGGAAATCGGCGGCCCAGGCGCAGCTCGTCGTCGCGCTGGCCGGACAGCCCAGCCGGCAAGACGAGGCTTTGGCCCTGGTCCGCGAAGTCGGCTCGAGCTCGACCGAGCAGATGCTCGCGCTGCTCGCCGGCTTGTCGCAAGTGGCCCGGCAAAGTCGGGCGGAAACGCGCGGCCCGATCGCTCGCGTGCAATTGGCCGCCGTGGACCTGCTGTGGCCCAGCCGAGCGCAGTTGCCAGTTGCCGCGCGCCACTCGCTCGACCGGGTGCGGGCCGAGGCGCTCGCCGCCGCCGGCCGGCGGGATGAAGCGCTTGCCGCCTATGCCCAACTGGTCAAAGAGCAGCCCGACAACGGCACGATCCAGGAAGATTATGCCGACTTGCTCCTGGCTGGCACCGACAAAACTTCGCTCACCGCGGCCCTCTCCCAATGGCGGATCATCGCCAGCCGCACCAAGCCCCGCACGCCCCGCTGGTTCAAAGCGAAATACAGCGTCGCCCTGGCCCAATTGCAACTCGGCGATCCCGCCGGTGCCGCCACGCTGCTGCGGTTTCTTCTGGAGACGCCGCCCGGCTTGAAAGGAACCGGCTGGGAAGAGCCGTTCGGAAAGCTGCTGGCGAGGTGTGCAAACTAAAGAGATGGCGACCTCGATCAGTAACGATGCCCTCTGGCAAAGGATGACCCGCGCCATGGAAGGCGTACGCGAACGCCTAGCTCCACTCTTGGCGTGATTAGAGAGCGGATCAGCCATATTTTCCTGAATAATGAAGCCTCCTAGCCCCTTCTGCATCCTCTTTCATCCAGCACCCACTCGCATTGGCTCTTCCTGATTCCTTTGCCGCAGCTTCATAATCCAACTTTATGCTGATCATGAATCGATGTTCTGTGCTCGGCGCTGCCTGCCATGACAACAAGAATCCAGCAGAGTTTGCATGCGATTCTGGCCTGCCCACGCCAGGAGTTGGGGCAACTGTTCTACGACAAGTTCCTCACGAATTGCCCCGATGCAGCCCCGTTTTTTGCCGGGCTCGACTTGAAAGTTCAAGCGAAAGTCCTAATTAACAGTCTACAGGTGGTTGTCGCCTGTCAGTTCAATCAGTACCCAGCGGCCGAAAGCTACCTGGTTGTGCTGGGAAATCGCCACCATCGCCGAAACATTCCCCCTTCGCTTTATCCTCAGTTCCGTGAGGCGATGTTGCTTACGTTGGCTCAGTTTCATGGCGACCAGTGGAATGACGAGTTGGAAGCCGAGTGGCGGGCCGCTCTTGATCGGGCCACCGAGTGGATGCTTAGCGGCTATGTCGTCGACCACATGACCTACTAGCTGCATGCGGAACGTCATGCCGGTTGCCGATTTGATCGCCGAGCTTGCCGCACTCCACCGCGAACTCCGTGAGGCTGCGGCTCATCGGACCGTGCTCGAGGCCGTGCATCCGAAACATCGCGCCAGCGCGGCAAATCTGCTCAGCTACTTGGCACTTCGACGGCGCGATCTGCGGCCGTTGCAAGAGCAGCTAGCCCGTTATGGACTCTCGTCGCTGGGTCGCGCAGAGCCGCATGTGCTTTCCACGCTGTCCGTGGTACTGCGAGCGCTGCATGCCATCGCCCGCACTGAGGGACTGGATCCCGGCCAGTTGCCGGACAGTCCGCCGGGCGAATGGGACGCCGGGCCAGCCCGTTTGCGGGAACATGCGGCCGAAGTTTTGGGCCCCGTCCCTGCCGGGCGATCAGCCCGGATCATGGTCACCATGCCCAGTGCCGCGGCGGAAAATCCGTTGCTCGTGCGAGAGCTGCTTAAGCGCGGAATGGACTGCATGCGCATCAATTGCGCCCATGACGGTCCCGAGGCGTGGCTGCGCATGATCGAAAATCTTCGACAAGTTGAGTGTGAACAGGATCGAGAATGCCGGATCGACATGGATTTGTCCGGGCCAAAGCTTCGTACCGGGCCGCTCACTCCGCTTCCGGGGGTTGTTAAGGTGCGGCCGCATCGGGATGAATTCGGCCGCGTCATCGGTCTGGCCCGCGTGCGCCTCGGGCGTGAGCCCTCGGCCGCAAAACTGCCGGGGTCGGACGCGTGGCTGCCAATCGTCTCTGACGCTTGGCCACCGATGCAAGCGGGTGATTCGCTGCATTTTCGCGATGCCCGCGGGGCCGTGCGCCGGCTTGAAGTGACGGAGGTCGATTCCCACGGGTGCTGGGCGGAAGCTCGGCGGACCTGTTACTTCACGGCGGGCATGGAACTTCGGGTTCAGGGCCACGGTGCGACACAAGTGCCGCTCGTGATCGGCAAATTGGCGGAGCGGCCGAGCGAACTGCTGCTGAAGCCCGGGGACCGTCTGGTGCTCACGCGGAATCTGACGCCCGGTGGGCCCGCCGTGGTCGGCGCGGACGGACGGGTCGTCGCTCCCGCCCGAATCGGATGCACGCTTGGCGAGGCGCTCGATCATTTGCAGCCCGGTCAGCGCGTGCTTTTTGACGACGGCCGAATTTCAGCGGTCACCCGTGATGTCCAGCGGGACGAGGCCATCGTGGAGATCGTCCGCACGCGGCCCGGCGGCGGCAAGCTCCGTAGCGACAAGGGGATCAACCTGCCTGATACGCTGCTGGAGATATCTCCGCTGACGGACAAAGATTTGGCCGATCTGCCGCTCGTCTGCCGACATGCGGATATGGTTGCTCTGTCATTTGCAAATTCGCCTGCCGACGTGCATCGGCTCATCGACGCCATCGAGCAGATCGGCGCGGACCGTCCCGGCATCATTACTCGGCGCGGCTTCGAGAGCCTCCCTGCCATGCTGTTGGCGGTGATGCGCTCGCCCCGCTGTGGCGTGATGATCGCTCGCGGCGACTTGGCGGTCGAATGCGGATTCGAGCGGCTGGCCGAAATGCAGGAGGAGATTCTGTGGATTTGCGAAGCGGCCCACGTGCCGGTGATCTGGGCCACGCAGGTGCTCGAGAGTTTAGCCAAGGAGGGGCTGCCATCACGGGCCGAAGTGACCGATGCGGCCATGGGCGACCGAGCCGAGTGTGTGATGTTGAATAAGGGTCCGCACATCGGCCGGGCCGTTCAAACGCTCGACGACATCCTGCGGCGGATGCACTCCCATCATTCGAAAAAACGTTCCATGCTGCGCGGCCTGCGAATGGCCGAACTATACTTTGAGGATCACGCCGATGAATCACTTGCTGATCGTGGATGACAGCGCCGTGGATCGGGAGCTGGCTCGCCAGCTCGTCGAACGTCGGCCATCCACTCATGCCGAGTTCGCAAGCAACGGCCTGGAGGCCCTTGAGCATTTGGAACAGGCAACGCCGTTGGCCGTGCTCACCGATCTCCAAATGCCCGAGATGGATGGCCTGGCCTTCGTTCGCGCCGCGCGGAAGCGTTTCCCGACGATTCCGATCGTCCTCATGACCGCGTTCGGCAGCGAAGAAATCGCCTTGGAAGCCCTGGTCGAAGGCGCATCCGACTACGTTTCGAAACACCGGCTGGCTGTCGATCTTCCCCGCGTGCTAGATGCCGTGCTCGTGGCTGCCGCAGGAGACCGCCGCCACGACGAGGTGACCCGTTGCCTGCGCTACAAACAACTACGCTATGCGTTGGCCGGCGACCTGGCACTCATCGCGCCGCTGGTGGACCAATTGCAGCAGGCCACGGTCAACCTCGGCATCATCGATCGCGCCGACCAGGTTCGCCTCGCCCGCTGCCTTGCCGAAGCGCTGCGCAATGCCATCACCCACGGCCAGGGGCAAGACGGCTCGGTTCCCATGGAAGTGGAAATCACCGCGGAACTCACGCCCGGGGAGGCCCGCTACACGATTCGTGATCGCGGGTCTGGTTTCGATCCGCGGAACGTCCCCGATCCGCGCGAGAGTCCTCAAAAGCTTACCGAAGGGACGGGGCGGGGACTGTCGTTGATTCGATTGTTCATGGATGACGTCACCTTCAATTCCACCGGAAACGAAATTACGCTCGTGAAAAGGCGAACCTGACCCGCGAACCATCTATGGGGTTGTGGTAATGCTTTGGCCCCGGACCTGGTTTGGGAGGCTTTCGGTCTGGTGACTAGGCCAGCAAGGGGCAGTTGATTCCAGGTCCCCTTCGCGTTCTCCGTTGCTGTGGCTGGAACCGATAAAGGCTCACTCACCGCGGCCCTCTCCCAATGGCGGATCATCGCCAGCCGCACCAAGCCCCGCACGCCCCGCTGGTTCAAAGCGAAATACAGCGTCGCCCTGGCCCAATTGCAACTCGGCGACCCGGCCGGTGCCGCCACACTCCTGCGGTTTCTGCTCGAAACGCCTCCCGGCTTGAAAGGGACCGGCTGGGAAGAGGCTTTCACAAAGCTGCTGGCGCGGTGTGGGAAGTAGATGATCCTGGTAGTTTATGCTTCAGTATAACATTCTAAATGATTCTTCAGAATGTTTTGCTGAAGCACAACCTACGGAACTACGGAACCGAGCTTAATGGCGGCAGGAGGGGCGGTTTGGGGGGCAGCGAAACTATCCGGGGAAAAATGGCCGGAGCGGTGATTTTGTTGGAACCTTTTTCAGGTCCGGAGCGTTTAATACATGGACGGAATACCACTTTATGTGGCACTGGCATTCAGTAGATGCTGTTTGGCAATTTGGTGAATCTATCAGCAAAGCGCGGATCAGTTCGTTCGGGGAATAACAATACCTGGTTACCAGAAACCCCCGTCGTCGCGGTTTTTGGTAACTTGACGCGCGCGAGAAATGCGTTTTTCCCGGCGATTTTGGCCGTCTGGCGGCACACAGGTTATCAGCGGCTGGAAATCGTGGTAACTGAGCGCAAGTGCCTGCAGAGCCAGAATTTAGGTAGCAGAAACGGCCAAAAAACGGCGCGAGGGCTGGTAACCACGTCGCTGGCTGCCGTGGCCCCCTCGCCTTCCACGTTTTCGGGAGCGGGGGTTGGATCGCGGTTCGCGTTTGCAGTGTCAGCCGGGTTTTGAGTACAAAACCCAGCCAACCAGACATCGAGCCAACCAAACACCCAGCCGACAAGGCCAAAGCCTTGTAACTATAGTAAGGCGGCCGAGAATCGCGCGGCGAATACTGGCGTAAGGTGTTGAGGTGCCAGTAGTTACAACGATTATTAGCGGCACACAGTTTGGTTGGCGCAATTAGTAATTAGCGATGCGCCCCAAGGGTATCAGCCAGGTGTTGACTACCAAACCCAAGCCACGCGGCCGGTTGAGTTCCGATGTTTCCCAAGTTAAGGGATTTTCCGCGTTTCTTGCCGCTAAGCTCCTCACGGATGGAAAGAACTGACGGTTAGCGAAATCAGTCACACCTGGGCGGGGGATTGTCGATGAAGGTGGTTGGATTTCGCATCTCCGCGAGCCGGCTCCCCCACAATCCATTCAGGACGGACCTTCCTTGACAGTTGCTCCTCCCTGCGCGGTGAATCGAAACCAGGTTCCCGGGCTTTGCCGGTCGGGCGAGATTGTCGTATGGATTTTGGTGGCTGCATGGTCGCTGGCGGTGCTGTTGGGAATGGCTTGGCTGTGGGATTACGGGGCGGCTCCCGGCTACACGCCCGTCCCGCCCGACCATTGGCCGGCATCAAGCCAGCTCACCCGAAATCCGCGAGGATTCACGCTGGTTTTATTTGCGCATCCCCACTGTCCATGCACACGAGCGACCTTGCGAGAGCTGGAGCGATTGCTTTCGCGAACCGATTCGCGGTTGCACGCCACGATCGCATTCTTGCGGCCCACCGGTGTCGGTGAGCAGTGGACCCAATCCGCGATCTGGAAACAAGCGGAGAACATCCCCAACACGCGCGTGACGGTGGACCCCGAAGGACGGGAGGCGCGGTTGTTCGGTGCCGCGGTTTCCGGGCATGCCTTGTTGTTCGATGCTCAGGGGGGGCGGTTGTTTAGCGGTGGAATCACCGCGGCGCGTGGTCATGAGGGGGACAATCGGGGTCGCAGCGCGGTCGAACGCTTGATTTTTCACGGACCAGGAACTCCGACGACAACGTGTGTCTATGGTTGCCCGTTGCACCCGTCCAGTCCCCAGGACATGAAGCCATGATGACACCGGACCTTGAACACAATGCCGCAGCAATCTTCGAGGCGGAACTGGATGCCAAGCGCCGCGGCACGGACCATATCTTCGGCGTTTTGCTGGCCCTGCAGTGGCTCGCGGCAATTGTCGTGGCCCTCGTTATTTCACCCCGCGCTTGGTACGGAGCGACCAGCCAGACGCACCCCCACGTGTGGGTCGCGTTGTTGTTGGGGGGCGTGATTACTTCCTTGCCGCTGTGGGCCGTCTGGCGGCGACCGGGCAAGGCATCCACCCGCCAGCTCGTTGCCGTAGCGCAGGCCTTGTGGTCGTCGCTGCTGATTCATCTGACGGGCGGCCGAATCGAAACGCATTTTCACATTTTCGGCTCACTGGCGCTGCTGGCCTTCTATCGCGATTGGAAAGTGCTGATTACCGCCACCCTGGTCGTTGGATTGGATCATATTCTGCGCGGCATCGCGTGGCCATTTTCGATTTATGGCGTGGCGGGCGCCCAAGAGTGGCGGTGGGTGGAGCACGCGTTTTGGATCGTGTTTGAAGTCACCTTTCTACTGATTGGAAATAGACGCCTCCTCAGGCACCTGGCCGAGTCCTCGCACAGCAAAGCGCAATTGCAGCTCTTGCAATTCGATGCCGAGAGGGAAGTCCAACAGCGGACCGGCGAGCTGATCGCCGCGAACGTGGAGCTTCGTCAAGCTCGCCTGGACGCGGAGCTGGCCAGTCGCGCCAAGAGCGAATTCTTGGCGAACATGAGCCACGAAATTCGCACGCCAATGACGGCAATTCTGGGATATTCCGATCTGCTTTTCGAAGAGGGAGAGATTGGCAACGCGCCTCAAAAACGTCTCGAGGCGATTTGCACGATCCGCAGAAACGGCGAGCATTTGTTGAGCATCATCAACGATATCCTGGATCTTTCCAAGATCGAGGCGGGCAAGGTCACCGCGGAATTGGTCTGGTGTTCGGTGACCGCGATCATCGAGGATGTCATATCGCTGATTCGCGTCCGCGCGCGGGACAAAGGATTGGCGTTGGCCGCGGAATACGACGGGAAAATTCCGGAGAAGATCCTGACCGATCCGTTGCGCCTGCGACAAATCCTGGTGAATCTGGTGAGCAATGCCGTCAAATTCACGGCCCAGGGAAGCGTAAGAATGGAGATCCGTCACGTGTCGGGCGAGTCGCCGCAACTGGAAATCGATGTGGTTGACACCGGCATCGGCATGACGGCAGCACAGGTCACGCAGCTATTCAAGCCGTTCTCCCAGGCGGATAGCTCGACGACGCGCAAATTTGGAGGCACCGGCTTGGGATTGTCGATTTCCAAACACCTGGCGGCGATGCTGCGTGGCGATGTCAAGGTTGTCGAGACCACTTCAGGGGTGGGTACGCGGTTTCGTCTCTCGGTGGCGACGGGCTCCTTGGAAGGAATTCGTTTCATCGACCCTCTCAAGGAGAGCAGAAGCACTCTGGTCGCGGACCTGGATAACGACCCCGCCAAGTCGAAGGTGCCCCTGGCTGGCTGCCGAATCTTGCTGGCCGAGGACGGTCCCGACAATCAGCGATTGATCCGCCTTATCTTGGCGAAGGCCGGCGCGGAAGTGACAGCCGTCGAGAACGGTCAGCTAGCCGCGGATGCCGCTCAGCGCGCGGTGGAGACCGGACAACCATTTCATGTGATTCTGATGGACATGCAGATGCCGGTTCTCGACGGATATAGCGCCACAACTTTGCTGCGCGCGAATCGATATCGCGGATGCATCATCGCACTGACCGCGAATGCCATGAGCGACGATCGCGATAAGTGCTTGACCGCCGGGTGCGATGATTATGCCACCAAGCCGATCGAGCGCGGCCAACTCATCAATCAGATCGTCTCGCATATGGCTCCCCTTCGGAAAGCCGAGTTGGCGGCCATGCCGAAATGCGCGGACGTGAGCACGAACAGCTCTCCTCCGTCATCGCCATCCAGCGATCTTTCACTCGTTTCGTTGTAAGGCCATCCTGCCCAGGCCAGAACTCGTCGCGCCAAGCGAGGAATAGCGCGCGGGCAAAAGAACACGGGCGGCGACTGAATACGCCTACAGCCGGCAGTTGTTGATCTGCGTTTCTAGAATGGCGTGGGCGCCGAGGGCTTCCAGCTTTTCCATGACGCCGATCACGTCGCCGCGGCGAACCATGACGCGGACCGCGCACCAGCCGGGGTCTTCGAGGGCATTGACCGTGGGGCTGTTGAAGCCGGGGGTGATTTGCTCGGCCTGGGCGAGCTTGTCGCGGGGGATATTGTATTCGAGAAGCGACCAACTGCGGGCAATGACCACCCCTTCCAGCCGGCGGACGACCCGGTCGGCCAGCTCGCTTTCGCGCTGGGCTTTGTTTTGGATGAGCACCGATTCGTATTTGCCGAGTTCCGTGAGGACGCGCAGGCGATTGGCGGCGAGCGTGCTGCCGGTTTCGACCAGATCGACGATGGCGTCGGCGACGCCGAGGGTGATCATGATCTCGACCGAGCCGCCGAGATTGACGAGATGCACGTCGGCCTGGTGCTCCTTGAGAAACCGCCGCGTGACATTCGGAAAGCTGGTGGCCACGCGCTTGCCATCGAGATCCCCGGGCCGCGCGACCGGCGAATCCTCGGGAACGCACAGAGCCAGCTTGCACTTGCCGACGCCCAGGTCGAGCCGCGTCAGCACGTCGGCCTCGGCTTCGCTGACGAGGTCGCTGCCGGTGATCCCCATGTCGATGGCCCCCTCGGCACAGAGGACGGGAATGTCGTCGGTGCGGAGGAAGGTGATGTCGATGGGCATCTCGCCGACGCGGGCAAAGAGACTCCGCTCTTGCCGGCGAAAGCTGAGGCCGGCTTGTTTGAGCAATTCGGCGGCGAGTTCGGACAGGCGTCCCTTGCTGGGAACGCCGATGCGCAGGTTCGACATGAGCGGAGAGGGTTAGTTGAGGATGGTGTATTTCGCTCCGCTCATACACCCGACGAGTACTACGAGCCTACGATCCGGGCATCCGCGGCTAGTTGTGCTTGAGGATCGTGGTGCGGGCGGCCTTTTCGTCGAGCCCCGATTGGCCAAAGCGGCGGGCGATTTCCGCCTCCACTTCGTCGAAGCGAATGCCGTGATGACCCAGCATGACCATGAGGTGATAGATCAGATCGGACGACTCATAGATCAAGTGACGGCGGCCGGTCTCGCCCGGTTCGCCGGCGGCTTCGGCCACTTCGTGGGCCTCTTCGAGGATCTTGGCGCTGATCTTCGAGACCCCCCCCGCATACAGGCGGGCGGTGTACGAATTCGGGGGTGGGTTGATCTTGCGCTCTTCGATGACTTCCATGAGTTGGGTGAGAATCTCTGACATTGGCGGACCTGCAATAAAATGGCGCGAACTGGATGGCGACGCCGCTCGTTTCCCGTTGTGCCGCCCGTAGCCGTACGGGAATTAGCAGGGGTCATCCTATTCCGCCAATCGGCGGGCTGCAATGACCGCCTCCCCGCCATTGCCTGGGAAAACGGGCGACTTAGAATCGCGAATAGACTATGTCCGATACCGACCCGAATCCGGCCACGCTCCCCCCTGTTCGAGACGCTTGGTTCGTTACCGGTCCGACCGCCGCCGGCAAGACGCAAGTTGGCCTGGCGCTTGCACTTCGGATCAATGCCGAGATCATCTCGCTCGATTCGATGGCGGTCTATCAGGGAATGGATATCGGCACTGCGAAGCCCACCCGCGCCGAGCGCGAGCGCGTGCCGCATCACCTGCTCGACGTGGTTTCGCCGGACCGCGACTACAGCCTGAGCGAGTATGTGGCCGCCGCCCATGCCGCGATCGCCGATATCCGCGGTCGGGGGCGCGAAGTGCTGTTTGTCGGCGGCACACCGTTGTATCTAAAGTCTTTGCTGCGAGGGGTTTACGGCGGCCCACCGGCCGACTGGGAGTTTCGCGAACAGATCGAACGGGAGCTGGAAACTTTGCCTTTGGCGGCACTGCATCAGCGGCTGGAGGTGATCGATCCCTTGCTGGCGGCCCGCCTGCATCCGCACGACAAGCGGCGGATCATCCGCGGGCTCGAAGTCTTTCGTCTGACCGGCCAGCGGCTCAGCCATTTGCAGGTGCAATTCGACGAAGCCCAGCCGCCGGGACAGGCCCAGGTTTTCGTGCTCACTTGGCCGCGCGACACTTTACACCAGCGTCTGGAGGCCCGCGTCGAGGCGATGTTCGCCGCCGGCCTGGTGGACGAAGTTCGCGGACTGCTTGCCAAATACCAGTCGCTCAGTCGCACCGCTCAACAGGCGGTCGGCTACCGGGAAGTGGTCGAGTGGCTAGGGACGGAGGCCGCGAGCAACACACCCACCCGCAGCGTAAGCAAGGGGGGCCACGAGCCGGGAAACAGGGGCCACGAGCCGGGAGTCAGGATTCAGGAGTCGGTGGCGGAGTGCATCGAACGAGTGAAGGCCCGCACGCGACAGTTCGCCAGGCGGCAAGAGACGTGGTTCAAGAGCCTCAGCGAATGCACCGCAGTGCCGATGGTGGAGGGGGAATCGCCGGACGAAACGGCCCGGCGGATTCTGGCCCCGCACTAATCCCCGGCGTCGGCGAGGAAGGATTTTCCCTGATGCGGAATCATGGCTCGATCAGGGGGAGCCCGGCCGGGGCACAGCGATTGCCCATAACCTTCCCCGTTACGTCAGCGGTTTGTGACCGAGGGCTCGCCGGGCGACGGTGAGCTGCCCGCTATGCACCCCTTCGTGCCAGATCGCCAATTCGAACACCGAGCCGACATCGGAAAGGAAATCGGGCGTGCCGGCGGGGAGCTTGCGGGCGAGGTCTTCGTCGGCGAGGCCGGCAAGCACGGCGAGCAGCGTGGCGCGGCGTTCGCGCATCGCCGCAAGAATTTCGGCCGGCGATGGATAATCGGCCGGGCTGCTGGTGGGCTGCGAACCCATGCCGAAGCGGGTTGCGAATCCTTCGAGCGGCACGGCCCTTTCGGGGGCGACGAGTGAGAGGAAGAAGTTGTCGCTGTTGGTCATGTGTCCCGCGAACCACAGCGCGTGATTGCTGCCGGGATGCACCTGATGCACCCATTGCTCGGGGGTCGCGAAATCGGCCAGCAGCCGCTCGCTTTGCTGGCGCGTGCCGATCAATTGCCGGTGAACACGTTCGACGAGGCTCATGGCGGGGCATTCGTGGGGCGAAAGCGGATGGACGGCACGAGAATCCTAACAGAATTATTGTGGATTGGCCCGCCACGGACAGTCCCGCGGCCCAGCGAATCGACGGGACAAGCCGGACTTTCGCGCGGCCGCGCGGGGCGGTACAGTCGGAGGTGTCGCTCTGGCTGGCTTTCGATTCACCTCTCTCTCGCCCCCAATTCCCCATGCTTACCATCGACCAGCTTTCGGCCCCCACACCGATTTACGACGAGCTCGCCGCCAAATACGGGGCCCTCGAAACCGCACTGCAGGCCGCCCAAACGGCGACCGAGAGCGCGGCGGTGGTGGCCCGCTGGGATGTGCTTCGCCGCGAAATCGAAACCTGGGCCGCGCTCGTCCATTTGCGGTTCAATCAGGATACGGGCCACGCGCAGTTCAAGGCCGACCGCGAATACTGCGACGAAATCAGCCCGAAGCTGACCGACCTCGACGTGCGAATCAAACGCATCTTGCTGGCCAGCCCGCACCGCCAGGAACTCGAAAAGCAGCTCGGCAAGCAGGCCTTTGCCCTGTGGGAGGCCGACGTAATGGCCTTCGATCCGGCCATCGAGCAGCACCTCGTGCGCGAAGCGAAGCTGCAAGCCGAATACAACGAACTGACCGCCGCGGCTCAGGTCGAGTTTCGCGGGGAGAAGTACAACCTCTCCGGCATCGTGAAATTCCGCGAAGATGCCGACCGCCAAACCCGCCACGATGCGGAGGCCGTACGCTGGGGCTGGTTCGCCGCCAATCGGCCGGCGCTGGATCGCATCTTTGGCGACCTCGTCCACCTGCGGCATGAAATGGCCCAGAAACTCGGCTTCAAGGACTACATTGGTCTCGGCTACAAGCGGATGAAACGGGTCGATTACAACCAGGCCGATGTCGAGCAGTTCCGGGCCGAGGTTCGCCAGCATCTGGTTCCGCTCGCGGTCGAGTTGCGCAAACAGCAGGCGAAGAATTTGGGCGTCGAGAAACTGATGTTTTGGGACGACGCCGTCCACGACCGGCAAGGGAATCCCGCCCCGCAAGGAGACCACGACTGGATGGTCTCCCAAGCGACCGACATGTTCGACGCGATGGGGAAGGAACTCGGCGCGTTCTGGCGGCTGATGGTCGCCGGCAAGCTCACCGATCTAAAAAACCGCGACCGCAAAGCCCCCGGCGGCTTTTGCACGTCGTTTCCCACCTATGGCCTGCCGTTCATCTTCGCCAATTTCAACGGCACCAAGCACGATGTGGAGGTCTTCACCCACGAGATGGGGCACGCCTTCCAGGGCTACGAAAGCCGCCAGCAGCCGCTGATCGACTACCTTTGGCCGACGTATGAATCTTGCGAAATCCATTCGATGGGGCTGGAGTTTCTCACTTGGCCGCACATGGAAAAGTTCTTCGCGGCCGATGCCGAGCGGTTCCGCCGCATCCATCTCACGCAAGGGCTGCTCTTCATTCCGTATGGCGTGGCCATCGATCATTTCCAGCACCTGGTGTATGCCCGGCCCGAAGCGACGCCGGACGAGCGGCACGCGATGTGGCAAGAATGCGAGCGGATGTATCTTCCCTGGCGCGATTACGGCGACCTGCCGCACGTCGCCAGCGGCGGCTTCTGGCAGTTTCAGCGGCACATTTATCTGAACCCGTTCTACTACATCGATTACACGCTGGCCCAAACCTGCGCCTTGCAATTGTGGGTTCGCTCGCAGCGCGAGCCGGCCGAGACCCTGGCCGCCTACATCGCCCTCTGCCGGCGCGGCGGCGAAGCCCCATTTCAAGACCTGGCCCGCGGCGCGGGACTCGTCAGTCCCTTCCAGCCAGGCTGTTTGCGCGATGTCGTCGCACAGGCCAAAACAGCGCTGGCGTGACCAAATCATGCGGTTGCTTCGCGCGGGGCGCTCGCCGATACTGCCGGACTTGACCCCGCCGCTTGTCCCCCACCGAAAACAACATGCCCAAGCAAAGCTGGCTCGCCGGTCGATTTGTCCCCGCCCTGTTTTCGGGCGGGCTGGCGCTGGCCCTGCTGTGCCTCTTTGTTCCGCGTGAATTTGACCGCCTGATGAACGGCCTGCCGTGGCGCAATGCCATCGAAACGACCGCCACCGTGCAGAGCGTGTTACCCGCGAGTGCCGAACCGGGCACCAGGGTCAAGCTCGGCGAGCCGGCGAAGGCGTTTCAACTGGGCTATGTGTTCACCGCCGACGGCCAGCAACTGGCCTCGCACTTCACCGTTTCGCGCGAAAAGCTCGCGGCGGCCGGGCTCGACGAGAAATTGACCGAGTTTCCGCTCTTTTACCAGCCGGGCGATCCGCTGCGGCACGTGGCGTTCGACGATCCCCGGCCGCCGTTCTGGTCGGCCGCCCAGCGGGCCGGCACGATGGTGGGCATTTGCGCCCTGGCGGCACTGGGCGTGATGATCTTCACCTTTTTCTATCGCCCCACGCTGCCGGCCGCGCGGGCCATGCCCGACAAGCTCAACTGGCCGTCGTAATTCCGCGGTTGCCTCGCGATGGTCGCGATTTCACGAGATTATCCGACCAAAATCGCCCCCCGCGCCCCTAGCCCTCCCCGGCCAGCGGGCTTTATAATCCGGCCTTGGCCCGGCGTTTTGGCGGGGCTTGGTTCTGGCTGAGGAGCATACCTGTGGCGGACGGCAAGTTTTTGTTTACCAGCGAATCGGTCAGCATGGGGCATCCGGACAAGCTGGCCGACCAGATTTCCGACGGCATTTTGGACGCTCTCCTCGCCCAAGATCCCATGAGCCGCGTCGCCTGCGAGACGCTGGTGACGACCGATTTTTGCTGCCTCGCCGGCGAAATCACCACCACGGCCAAGATCGATTATGAAAAGGTCGCCCGCCAGGTGATTCGCGAAGTCGGCTATACGCATAACGACATCGGCTTCGCGGCCGATACCTGCAAAATCGAAATGCGGCTACACAGCCAAAGCCCCGACATCGCCATGGGGGTCGATCGCGACGGTGCCGGCGATCAAGGACTGATGTTCGGCTATGCCTGCAACGACACCCCCGAGCTCATGCCGCTGCCGATTGCCTTGTCGCACCACATCATCAACCGGATCACGGCGGCCCGCTTTCAGAAGGAAGTCGCCTGGCTCCGGCCCGATAGCAAGAGCCAAGTCACGGTCGAATACGAAGATGGCAAGCCGGCGCGAATCGACACGGTGGTCGTCAGCACGCAGCATTCGCCGGCAGTCAGCAACGACGAAATTCACGATTTCGTGATCAACAAAGTGATACTGCCGCAACTGCCGCAAGAGCTGGTGAATAACGGCGAGATTCGCTTCTATATCAATCCCACCGGCCGGTTCGAGGTCGGCGGCCCGCACGGCGACAGCGGCCTGACCGGGCGGAAGATCATCGTTGATACCTACGGCGGCTGGGGACGACACGGCGGCGGGGCCTTCAGCGGCAAGGATCCGACCAAGGTCGATCGCAGCGCGGCCTACATGGCCCGCTACGTGGCGAAGAACATCGTCGCCGGCGGCCTGGCCGACAAGTGCGAGGTGCAATTGGCTTATGCGATTGGCGTGGCCGACCCGGTGAGCGTCCATGTCGATACGCAGGGAACCGGCCGCACCAGCGACGAGCAGATTTGCGCCCTGATTCGGCAGCACTTCCCGCTCACGCCGCGTGGCATCATCCAGCATTTGGACCTGCGGCGGCCGATCTTCCGCAAGACGGCGGCTGGTGGGCACTTTGGCCGGACCGAGCCCGAATTCTCGTGGGAACGGACCGACTTGGCCGACAAGCTCGCCGCCGCGGCCGGCATCGAAGCGGTCAGCGGTGCCGGGCTGTAGTCGCCGATGAATGCTCCCAGCGCCGCCGGGCCGCGTGCCTGGCTGCGCAGCCAGCCAGCCAGCGCCCGCCGGCTGGCGGGCACCCTCGCCCTGGCGATGCTGGGGCTATTTGCTTTCTTGGCGGTGGTGCTGGTTGGTCGCCGCCTTGGCGGTGCCTTGGTTCTGCCGCTGGGTGGCGGGGCACTCGTGGCAGTTGCGATCGTCCTCTCGGCCACCGTCGCGGGGTTGCGCGCCGCGTTGCGGGCAATACGTTTTGGGGGACCGCTGATCTTCCTCCCCGCGCCCGCGATCCTCGCTGCCCTCACCTTGCCCGGCACTCCGGCATGGGGCATTGCCTTGGCTTGGTTCGTGCTGGTGGCGAGCGAAGCGGCAACCTGGCTGCAAAGGCCGCGACGGTCGATCCCGCGCAAACCGCCGCCAGTCGTGCATCCGCTAATCGACGATGAAGCCGAATCGTCCGAAGAGGTTTCGCCCGATCTGGTGCAGCAGCTTACCCGCACGCGGCTCGACGGCGGCGGCGAAGCGGTTCATGCCTTGGTGCGGGTGGTCATTCCCGGCGGCGACCGTCTCGCCGTGGCCCATTTGTCGTTTTGTCCGCCACTAATGGCCGCTCCTTCGCTGACGGCGCACCCGCTCGATGCCGAAGGGGAAGTGAAAGTGACCCAGGCCGAGAGTTTCGGCGCGCGGCTCGAAGTGCGACTGCCGGACGTTGGCGACGACGACCGCGAGGTTTTGATCGAAGTGCTAGGAGAGGGTGCTTCGCTCACTTGACTAGCCGCAATCACGATCTCCTTCGCGTTTTCGCTCTTTCGCCCTTTCGCGATATTTCCCTCGAAATACACGTTCCCTGAAACTGGCCATCGCTTTCATGCGATCGCGAAAGCGCGAAAGTACGAAACGCCGAATGGGGAGAAGGAGAATTCCGCCACATGCCGTTCTATCCCTTGATGTTCCGCGCCGCGACTTCGGCCAGCTTCTTCACTTCGGGATGCGGGTCTTGCAGGCATTTGTCGACGGCGGGGAGTGCGGTTTTGGCGGTGGGGCCGAGCTTGGCAAGGCAGGCGAGGGCCAGCTTGCGGGCCTCCAGGTTGCCCGCCGCGAGTTTCGCCGCGAGGGGCTCGACCGCCGGCGCGCCGATCTTGATGAGCGCCTCGCCCGCCGCGTCGCGAACGCGCACGTCTTGGTCTTCCAGCGCGGCCACCAGTTGGGCCGCCGCGCTTTCGGCAGCGGCCCCCAGCTTGCGCAACTGCGCGGCGGCAACGAGGCGCACGGCCGCGTCTTCGTCGGCCAGTCCCTTGGTGAGCGCGGGGAGCGTTTTCTCGGGCGGGGCGACCTGAGTTAGCGCTACCAGGCTGGCCGCCCGCACTTCGCCGGCGGGATCGGTCGCGGCAGCAAGCAGCGCGTCGAGCGCCGGCAGGGCGTCGGACTTCAGTTTGCCGCACACACGAACCACCCTCACCCGATTCTCGGCCTTGGGCTCGAGCTGGGAATCAAGCAGCTTGAGGAGCTGGGGGAGCGCGGCGATTTGATCGGCGGGGCGCATCCGCGCGAGCCCCGACAGGCCCAAACTTCGCACCGAGCCGTCCTCGTCGCCCAGCAGGGCGACAAAAGCCGCCACCTGCTCCGCATGGGCGGGATCAAACTCATCGACCAGCAAGAAGGCCGCGCCGCAGCGAACACTGGCCTCTTGATCGGCCAAGAGCGGCCACAACTCGGCGGCCAGTGGGGCAAGCTTCTCAAACTCCAGGGCCACCTTTTCGTCGGGGGCGGCGCTACCGGGACGCAGATAGCGCCCGACCAGCTCGCGCAGGGGAGTTGTCGTCGCCGGGGCGGAAGGCGCGATCGGCGTCGGCTTCGGGGTCGGGGCAACAATTGCGGGAGCGACCGGCACGGCGGGAGCGGCCAGTTCCGGAGCATCGACCGCGGCAACCGGCGGCGCAGTGACCGGTGCCGCCGGCGGCGCGGGAGCGGGAGCTTTCACGCAGCCCGCCACGAGCAGCAAGGCCAGGCCAAAGTAACTAGAGAGTTTCATCGCGACATCCTGGCGAAGTTTCCTACAAGAGCAGATCGAGCGTGCCGACCACGAACAGGCCGATGCTAATGATGATATTCACATTGAAGAATGCCACGTTGACGCGCGTCAAGTCGTCGGGCCGAACCAGGGCGTGCTCGTAAGCGAGCAAAATCGCCACGGCCGCCACGCCCAATCCATATATCCAGCCCAAGCGGACCTGCGGGCAAACCCACGGCAGCAAAGCCAGCAACAGCAGCGTGACCAAGTGGCAACCCGCCGCCAGCCGCAAGGAACCGAGGATTCCCAGTACCGCGGGAACGCTCCGCAGCCTGGCTATCCGGTCGAAGTCGGCATCCTGGCAGGCATAGATGATGTCGAAGCCCGAAACCCAGGCCAGGACGGCCGCACCGAGCAGGATCGCCGGCATGATGTCGGTTGGATGGGCGAGCAGCGTTTCGCCGCGCAGCGCGATCCAAACGCAGACCGGAGCGAGCATGAGGGCCGTTCCCAGCCAGAAGTGAGCCAGTGCCGTAAACCGCTTGGCGTAGCTATAGCCCAAGAGAAATAGCAGCACGGGTAGGCTCAGCATCGGCGGCAGCCAGTTGGGAAGGAACAGCAGCGTTCCCGACAAAAATAGAACCGACGAGGCCAGCGTGAACAGCCAGACGCTGCCGACCGACAGCAAGCCTGCGGGAATGTGCCGCGATTTGGTGCGTGGGTTCTCGGCATCGATCCGGCGATCAGTCAGACGGTTGAAGGCCATTGCCGCGCTGCGGGCTCCCACCATGCAAATCAGAATCCCCGCCAGAGTTTGCCAGCGAAACGGGACCGCTCCCCCGTTCGGCAGCGGCGTCGTCCACGCCATCACTGCCGCCAAGAGCGCGAAGGGGAGCGCGAACAGCGTGTGGCTGAACCGGATCATCTCCAGAAGGTGGCGGAGCGTGCGGAGCATTGGTGGAATGCGCTTTTAAGCTGACTGATACGAGGAACCGGAATTTTCGCGATTCGATCACTCCAAACGTTGTCGGTTGTTGGCGGCGCAACCCCTCACCCCCTGCCCCTCTCCCGCTTG
>JANRLS010000228.1:0-64732 GCA_033762315.1 Pirellulaceae bacterium | reverse complement strand
ATCTCTTGCTTGGGCCGACCCCCCATGTGCTGGGCCTGGATGATCGACAAGATGCAGATCATCACCACGATCGTTCCGACCAGACAGGCCAGGATGCTCATGAACGGGAACAGCGAGACGCTGGGAGCGGTCGGTCGAGCTCGGGCCATGCGCTACCTCCTACCAAACAGCCGGCGGAAAAAGCCGCGTGGGCGGACTTCGACCTGGACCTGCCGCTCGCCGACGGCTATCAGCACGGTGTTGAGCGAGGTCAGCGCGCGCTCCAGCGCGGCGATATGGCTGGTGACGGCCGTGACGTTGGTGGCCAGGGTGTCGCTCGTACTTTTCTGAATCTTCTGCATCGACTCGATAAACGCCTTCTGAACCATCTCCGACTGGCCGGCGGCCCGCTGCTCCAGGCTTTCGACCTGTTCGCGAACCAGCTTCGAGGTGCTGGTCAGGTCGGTTAAAAACTGGGTTTGCACCTTGCTCAGCCGGGCCGCCAGCCGGTCGAGCACGTCGCCCACATCGGCTGCCGACCCCTCGCCTCCGCCGCGGAGGCCGCCGTCGTTCAGCCGGGGGAGCAAGGTTTCGTTGCAATAGGCGTCGATTTTGTTCAGGTTGTCGTCTTCGGCCTTCTGCAAGGCGCTGAGCGGAAAGCTGAGGATGATCGAAAAGATCAATCCGAGCAGCGTGGTGTCGAACGAGGTGCCCAGGCCCGAGGTGACGCCACCCAGCGAGCCCATCAAGGCATCAATGTCCTTGGCGCCCCCCATCACTCCCTGGAAATTACCAATGGCCGCCGACAGGCCGAGCACCGTGCCGATGAAGCCGAGGATCGGGATGGCCCAGATGAAGACCTTGACAAGTGAATAGCTGCCCACGATGCGGTTGGAATCGATGTCCGATTGCGTGGACATCATGTGGGCGACTTCGGCGTTGTTGGGGCGGGTCTCGTACAGCTCGAGCGCCTTGCGGATGCGATTGACCATCAGGCTGTCGCGCAGCCGATGAGGCAGCTTATAGACGTGGTTGATAAACGCATCGACGTTGTCGCTGGTGATTTCGCGCCCCAGACGTTCTGGCAGCACGTCGAGTAGCAGAGCGTTCTGCTGGTGACGCAGCTTCTGGAACTTGAGGACGAGAATGCCGATGCCCCACGAGAAGACAAAGGTCTCGGCGAAATTCACCCAACCCCGCTCGTAGAGGATCGTATAGACATAAGTTCCCCGGAGCAGCAGCCCCACCAGCAGAATGGCCGCCATCACCCCCATGCCGATTCCGAGGGCGATCCAGACATGAGGGTTTGTCGGGTCTGCTTCGACCCAGCCACCGCGGCCTCGTTCAGGGCCTGGTCTCTGTTCTGGCTTGACGCCAGGTTTGGCAGTTGGGGGCGTCGCCACAAAAAGCGGGACGGTCACCTTGTTGTTGCAGCTGGGGCAGCGCACGTTGCGGCCGGCGTGCTCCGGCTGCGCAGCGAGGCTGGCTTTGCACTGGGGACAATTGAATTTCATGGCCAGAGAAAAGGCTGTTTCGATATGCGGCCGCTAAGGGCTTCAATCTTAACAAACCGGGCGCAAATCTCGACGGGGAAGGGCGAATTCGTAATGCTGTCGCAGGCGGCCAGGGTTGCTCGCAACCGCCGCCACCATGAGGCACCACCGGCATGCCTCAATAATCCGCGATCGATCCATCCTCCAGCCGGCCGCGCGTGGGCCATTCCCAAGGACGCTTGGGGGGAGTCTTGGAGAGTTCGTCGAGCAGCTTTTCGTCGATCTCGCAGCCGAGGCCCGGGCCTTCGGGGAGCGTGGCGTAGCCGTCGGGGCCGACGGACCAGGTTTTTTTGACGAGGCCGGCGGGGGTGATCGAGGGGTAGTATTCGTGCAGCAGGAAAAACGGAATCGCGGCGCTGGCGTGCAGGCTGGCGGAAACGCCGAGGTCGGTTGTCACCGCGTGCGGGGCGAGGGGGACGAAATAGGCCTCGGCCAGCGTGGCGATCTTCTTGATCTGCGAGATGCCGCCGGTGTGGGCGCAATCGACCTGCAACACGTCGATGCACCGCTCGGTCAAATACGGCAGAACTTCCCAGATCGTCCGGTCCCGCTCGCCCGTCGCTAGTGGAATATCAATCGCCTCCTTGAGCCGCTTGAACACCTCAATGGTCCCCGGCACGGCGACTTCCTCGATGTAAAGCAGGTCATACGCCTTCAAGGCCGAGGCGAGCTGAATGAGAAACGGCGGCGGCAGGGCACAGTGGGCGTCGAACATCACCGTGCCGTCCGGGCCGACCCGCTTGCGGGCGTTGGCGATCATTTCGACAAAGCGCTCGATCTGGCTCGGATTGCCGGAGAACGGCTGGGGCCCGGCACCTGCCTTTTCCGATTTGGGAGAGGGATACATCTTCAGCTTGTCGCGCGTCGGCCCGCCGAGCAGCCGATAAACCGGCGTATTCCAGAGCTTGCCGGCGATGTCCCAGAAGGCCATGTCGAAACCGGCGATGGTGTGGCACATGAAGGGGCCGCCGCGCATGTCGCGATGGGCCCGGAATAGCTTCTGCCAAAGATGCTCGATGCGGGTCGGGTTCTCCCCTTCTAGAATGGCCCACAGCGATTTCGCCAGGGCGGTTGCCGCGGTCGGTTCGAGCTGATCGATCTCTCCCCAACCGGTGATGCCGTGGTTGGTTTCGAGCTTCAGATACACTTTGGCGGCAAACGGGGTGGCGGTGAGCCTCGTCAGCTTGATGGTGCTGGAGCGGTCCTCGACTTGCGTCGCCGGGTTGTCCTGGCCGGAGCAATACTCGCCCAAGAGCAAGTTGCCCGCCGTCGCGGCAGAGGCGGCGGCGACCGTGGCGCTGGCCGACGTGATGCCCAGCGACTTGAGCCAATTGCGGCGGGAGCGGATTTCGGCGGAGGATTGGGCGGGCATGATGGGAACTCAGGGAGAGGTAGTTCGGACCGGCCGCAATGATAACGGCTGGAACGCCCACTGGCCACATTCGGCCAGCCTCCCGACAATGAGCCGGATGACGAGCGTCGCCGAAGTTCTGGGTCCGGCCGGCAAAATCGCAGCCCGCCTTGCGCACTACGAGCAGCGGCCGCAGCAATTGGCGATGGCCCAGGCGGTCGCCGCCGCGCTCGAGGAGGGGCAGCATCTGATCGTCGAAGCCGGCACTGGCGTCGGCAAGAGCTTTGCCTACCTGGTGCCCGCGATCCTGCACGCGACGGCTGAACCTGCGCCAGCCGCTGCCGACGACGAGGACGACGACAAACCGCGGCGGCGAATCGTGATTTCAACCCATACCATCAGCCTGCAAGAGCAACTACTGCAAAAGGACTTGCCCCTGCTGCGGAGCGTGATCCCGGAAGAGTTCACGGCGGTGCTGGTGAAGGGGCGCGGCAACTACCTCAGCCTCCGCCGGATGAATTCGGCTGCCGAGCGGGCGGTGAGCCTGTTTTCGAGCGAAGAGGAAATGCGCGACATGCGACAGGTCATTGCCTGGTCGAAGCAGACCGGCGACGGCTCGCTGAGCGATTTGCCGTTTCGGCCCGCCTCGGCCGTGTGGGACGAAATGCAAAGCGACAGCGGCAACTGCCTGGGCCGCAAGTGCAAGACTTACAAGGACTGCTTCTATTTTCGGGCCCGGCGGCGGGTGCAAAACGCCCAACTGCTGATTGTGAACCACGCCCTGTTTTTCAGCGATCTGGCCTTGCGGCGGATCGGGGCGAGCATCCTGCCCGATTACGACGCAGTCGTCTTCGACGAGGCCCATACGCTGGAAGCGGTCGCCGGCGATCACCTGGGTCTTTCGGTCACCGCCGGGCAGGTGCAGTACACGCTCAACAAACTCTACAACGACCGGACCAACAAGGGGCTGCTCGTAACCCGCAAGCTGCGCGATGCCCAGGACATTGCCATCGATTGCCACAATCGGGCCGATGAGTTTTTCGAAGATGTGCTGGCTTTGTCGCGCCAGCCGGCCAACCGGACCGGGCGGATTCACACACCCGACCAAATCAATAACAACCTCAGCCCGGCCCTTGTCCGCCTGGCTCGCGACCTCCGCAAGTCGGCTGCCGAGATCGAAAGCGAATCGGAAAAACTCGATTTCACCTCGGCTCACGACCGGCTGATGGGGCTGGCGGGTGAAATTACGCATTGGGTCGAGCAGCAGACGCCGGACGATGTCTATTGGATCGAAACGGCCCCGGCGCGGCATGGCCGGCCGCGAATCACGCTGAGCGCCGCGCCGATCGATGTCGGCCCGGTCCTCCGCGAGCACCTGTTCGACAAGACGCGGTGCGTTGTAATGACTAGCGCCACGCTCGCCGTCGGCAAGCCGCCGAAGTTCGATTTTTTCCGCTCGCGGATCGGTCTGACAAGCTGTGAAACGCTACAAGCCGGCAGCCCGTTCAACTTTCGCGAGCAGTGCCAACTGATTCTGGTGCGCGGGCTCCCCGATCCGACCGCCGAGAAAGAGCGTTTCGAGCGGCAGTCGATCGACCTACTCACGCGCTACATCGCGCGCACCGATGGACATGCCTTCGTGCTCTTCACCAGCTATCAATCGCTGCAGCGGGCGGCCCGCGAGCTGACGCCGTGGCTCGCCACCCGCGACATGGCCCTTTATAGCCAAGGGGCCGGCACGCAGCGAACGCAGCTCGTCGAGCAGTTCAAGGCGAATCCCCGCGGCGTGCTGTTGGGGACGGATAGTTTTTGGCAAGGCGTCGATGTGCCGGGCGACGCCCTGACGAACGTGATTATCCCCAAGCTGCCGTTCAGCGTGCCCGACCAGCCGCTGCTGGAAGCCCGGCTCGAAGCGATTCGAGCGGCGGGGGGCAACCCCTTCCGGGATTACCAACTGCCGGCCGCGGTGATAAAACTTCGGCAGGGCTTTGGCCGCCTGATCCGCACGCAGCGGGACCGCGGGATCGTGGTGATCCTCGACCCGCGGGTGAAGACCAAGCCCTATGGCCGGACGTTCCTCGACTCGCTGCCTGATTGCCAGGTGGTCGAGGAAGCGGCCGCGGGCGACCACAGCCGCGATCCGCGGTCCGACCACAGCCGCGACCAGTGGTCGCGGTCCGGCGAGTCGGAGCGAAAGGGAGATTTCGATGGGTAGCGATGACTTCAAACGATTCGGGGCGGGGCTGGTGTCCCTTGCATTCGCCTTGGTTGCGACCTGCGCCCCAGCCGCCGAGCCGTTCCCGATCGCCACGGTCAATCTCGACCGCATCATGAAAACGTATCAGCCCTTGCTCGATAAGCTGGCTCCGGTACGGCAGGCGGCTCAAGACCTGGAAAAGACGGTGCAATTGCGGGCCGTCGAGCTGGAAACGGTCGCCAACCAGTTGCGCCGGGCGCAGCCGGGCTCGCCCGAATTCAACCGCCTGCAGCAACAGGCCGCCAAATTGCAGACGGAGCTCCAAAAGTTCGTGAACGACGAACGAGCCGCCCATCAGAAGCGCGAAGCGGGGGTCATCCTCGGCTTTCATCGCGACCTGGACCTCGTCATCCGCCGCTATGCCAAGGAGCACGGCATTAAACTGGTTCTTCGCCAGCAAGACAGCTCGCTCGACGAGAACCAGCCGCTGCCCGAGATTGTGAAAGCGGTCAATCGCGGCATCCTGTTCGAGGACGATCTGGACATCACCGACGAGATTCTCGTGGCCCTGGATTCCCGCTCGAAAGGGGAGCGGTAAACCCGTCACGTTCGTTTTTCAAGGAGGTGAGAAATGCGTAACTCGCTCGTTTTCGGTCGCTCGTGGACCAAGTTCGTGTTCTTAACAGCTGTCGCATGCGGTGCGCTTGTCGCCTTGGACGCCATTTCAGACGATCAACCAGCAAACGAACGGACTCCAAGGGTGCCCGTGGCGGTTATCGACGTGGCCCGAGTATTCAAGGAAGACCGCGAATTTCAGCGAAAGTTGGACAAAGTCAAGGCGGAAATCGCGGAGTTTGAGGGCAAGGTCTCAACGTTACATGCAAAAATCAAGGAAATGCAACCCAAGAACGAAGGCTCTGACCTGCCCAGCGGCGAGCAAGCGGAGCGGCAACTCAAGGCGGCCCAGTTACAAGCCGCGTTAACCGCGGAGATCACTGTTCGCAAACAAGCGTTTTTGCTTGACGAGTCGCACATTTACTACGACAGGTATCAGGCTCTTGAAGCTGCCGTCGAAAAGGTCGCTCGCGAGCGCGACGTGGCCCTTGTGATGCGTCACAACAGCGAACCTATGAACCCTGGCGATCGCTCGTCGGTGCTGCAGGGAGTGAATCGGGCCATCATCTATTCACGCGTGCCCGACTTGACAGTTGAAGTCATCAAAGCACTGAACGGCGTAGCCGCGCAAACTAAACAGGAATGACCATGCGATTAATACTCGTTGCCACGATTGTAGGTTGGATTGGAGCGATCGCTTCTGCCGCTGAAATCGATTTTCGCGACCAGGAATTGCCGACCAAGCTCGGCGTGGGCTACGCGGTGCGTCTGATCGATTTCAATGGCGATAAGCGGCTGGATATCGCGATTGTCGATCAGGAGCGGGTGCTGTGGCTGGAGAACCCGAACTGGACCGAACACGTCATCCTGCAAGGGCAGACGAAGAAGGACAATGTCTGCTTTGCCCTGCACGATATCGACGGCGACGGCCGGGTCGATCTGGCTTTGGGTGCCGATTGGGCTCCGTTCAACACGACCAGCGGCGGCACAATCCAGTGGCTGCAAAGCGGGACCGATCCGCGCGGGCCGTTCAAGCTGCACCCCATTGGCGAGGAGCCGACGGTGCATCGGATGAATTTTGCCGATCTCGATGGCGACGGCAAGCAAGAGCTGATCGTCGCCCCGCTGATGGGGCGTGACACTACCAAGCCCAGCTTCAGCGAGCATGGCGTGCGGATTCTCGCCTATCCCGTTCCGGCCGATCCGGTGAAGGGGCCCTGGACGCCGCAGGTGCTCAACGACGACGCCCACGTCACCCACAACTTTCAGGTCATCGACGTGAACCGCGATGGCCAGCCCGAGATTCTGCTCGTCAGCTTCGAGGGGGTGAGCCTCTTGGAGCGGCAGAAGGATGGCAAGTGGACCCGCACCCGCATCGGCACCGGCAACCAAGAGACCGCGCCGAACAAGGGGGCCAGTGAAATCAAGCTCGGCCACCTCGCCGGAAAGCAGGACTACATCGCCACCATCGAGCCGTGGCATGGGCATCAAGTGGTCGTTTACACGCGTCCCGCCGGCGAGCGCCCCAGCACGGGCGAATGGCTCTGGAAGCGGCACCTTTTGGACGAAGAACTGAAGTGGGGGCACGCTATTCAGTGTGTCAACCTCGATGGCGATGAAGACGAAGAACTGGTCATCGGAATCCGCGACAACCTGAGCGACCAGTTCAAAAGTGGTGTCCGCATTTACGATCCCCAGGATGCCGCTGCGGGAAAATGGTCGCGGCAAATCGTCGATCCCGGCAGCGTGGCTATTGAGGACATGGCTGCTGGCGACCTCAACGGCGACGGCCGCACCGATCTCGTGGCCGTCGGCCGGGCGACGCATAATGTCAAGATTTATTGGAATGAGGGCGAAAAAAAGTAAGGGTTTCCGAACCGATCGGTGGTGGTTACTGTCAGTTGTCAGTGGTCCGTTGTCAGTTGCCAAGCCAATTCGTCGTCGCACGCAAGACAATACTACGGACAACTGGCCACGGACAACGGACATTCAATGCTCGACAATTCCCCTTTCCGCTCGCTCCGCCATAAAGACCTCACCATTGAGGGCTATTCGCGGGCGGCGGTGCAGTCGTGTTGGCGAATTCCAGAGCTGAAAATCGGCTTTGACCTGGGGGCCCAACCGTGGGACTTCATGGGGACGCCCACTTGGCTTATTTCGCACACGCATCTCGACCACATCGCGGCCTTGCCCGTGTATGTCGCTCGACGGCGGATGATGAAAATGGAGCCTCCTGTCATTTATCTGCCCGAGCACGCCATCGACATGGTGCAGCATGTCCTGAAAGCCTTTCAGCGGCTTGACCGGGGGCGCTTGCCATGCGAGCTGATTCCGGTGCGGCCGGGGGACCAGTTCGAGCTGTCGCGCGAGTTGGTCGTCACGGCGGTGCCCATGCGACACACCGTGCCGGCGGTTGGCTACGTCGTCTGGGAGCGGCGGAAGAAGCTGAAGCCCGAGTATCAGAACCTGACCGGCGACAAAATTCGCGATATTCGCCTGTCGGGGGTCGAAGTGAGCGAGGAGCGGCGGATTCCGTATGTCGCGTACACCGGCGATACTTCGCCCGAAGGGCTCGATCTGAACCCCGTGCTGTACGAAGTGCAGGTGCTGATCACCGAGATGTCGTTTGTCGCTCCCAGTCACCGCAAGGAAAAGATTCACAAGCATGGCCACATGCATCTGGACGACTGGGTCGAGCGTCAAAGCCGCTTCCAGAACGAGCTGGTGATCGCCGCCCACTTCAGCACCCGCTATGGCGACAAGCAGATCGAGCACTACGTTCGCAAGCGCCTGCCGGAGATGTTGGGGGGGCGGTTGAAATTGTGGCTGTGAAGTGAGATTGAAAAGGGATCGTGAATGACCGGTTCAAGAGTGGGAGAGGGGGAGAGAGGGGGCGCGGGAGACTTGCACCTCTCCCGCTCTCCCCCTCTTCCACTCTCCGGATCTTCCTCCCCGCGTTCCGCCTACCTCCACGTTCCCTTCTGCCGGCATCGCTGCGGGTATTGCAATTTCACGCTGGTTGCGGGGCGGGACGATCTGATCGAGGCGTATCTCGACGCCTTGGCCATCGAGCTTGCCGCGCTCGACAATGCCGCGACCAGTGGCCGCGGTCCGCTGGAAATCGATACGCTCTTCTTCGGCGGCGGCACCCCCACGCATCTCTCGCCAGCCCAGTTTGCCCGGCTGCTAACGATTGCCGGCGGAACCTTCCGCCTGGCAGCCGGTGGCGAGCTGAGCATCGAAGCCAATCCGGCTGATCTGGCGTCATCCACTCCCGCGATTCGCGGCGGACAGGGAATCACCAGAATCAGTCTGGGGGTGCAGTCGTTTCATCCCCCGAAGCTCGCGCTGCTGGAGCGCGATCACGCGCCGGACCAAATCATTGCGGCTTTTGCCTTGGCCCGCCGCCTTGCGGGCTCGGTTTCGCTCGATCTGATCTTCGGCACGCCAGGCGAATCGCTGGCCGATTGGCAGCGCGATTTGGAATTGGCGATGGCGTTGAATCCTGACCATATCTCCACTTACGGCCTAACCTTCGAGAAGGGAACCCCGTTCTGGTCGCGCCTGGCCCGCGGCGAGCTGACTCAGGCCGACGAAGACCTGGAACGGCAGATGTACGAACTGGCCATCGACACACTGACGGCCGCCGGCTTCGAGCATTATGAAGTCTCGAACTTCGCCCGGCCGGGGCACCGCTGCCGGCATAACGAGGCTTATTGGACTGGGAAGCCCTACTTTGCCGCTGGCCCGGGCGCGGCGCGGTTTATTGGGGGTCGGCGCGAGATCAATCACCGCAGCACGACAACCTATATTCAGCGAATCCTGGCTGGCCAGTCTCCCGTGGCCGAATCGGAGCAGCTCGGCCCCGAAGCTGCCGCCCGCGAACGGCTGGTGTTTGCCTTGCGGAGGATGGAAGGGATCAATGTCGCTCAGTTCGCCGCGGAAACGGGATTTTCCGTCGATTTCTTGTCCGGCAAAGCCCTGCCGAATCTGGTCGAGCTAGGTCTGCTCGACCAATCTTCCGGCCACCTCAGGTTGACCCGCGCCGGGCTCTTGGTAAGCGATTCGATCTGGCCGAAATTTCTACGGCGCTAACTTCGCGTACCGCTCGCGGTTGCGGTCCACTGCTTCCGGGCTAATCCGGTCGAAATTGCCGGTGACCGCTTTGGTCAGGGCTTCGACGAAGAAATATTCGCCCCACATCACCGATTCATCGACGCCGAGGTTTTTCGCCGTGTGATAAACGCCGTGCTTGAGGATGCCTTCCCAGCCGGGCGTTTCGCTGGCGAGGTATTCGGGCTCTACGAGTGCGTCGAGCATCGAGAGGGCGGTTTTCTCGTATTCCTTGGCGTGGTAGGAATCTGCCGTCAGCCGGGCGAGGTCCAGGAACCCACTCGCGGCGATGGCCCCCGCGCTCGATTCGCGCTGTGCCCCAAAAGGGGGCGGCTGAGACAAGTCGGCGTTGAAATCCCAATAGGGGACGCCGTCGGCTGGCAGATGTTCGATCCAGTAGCCGGCGTTCCGCTCGGCAACCGCCAGAAACTCCGGCTCGCCAGTCAGGGCAAAGCACTTGGCGTAGCCATAGAGCGACCAAGCCAAGCCACGCGCCCAAGCCGAATCGGCCGCCAGCCCCTGGTGCGTCGCTTGCCGCAGGAATTTGCCCGTCTCTAAATCGAAAATCCCTTCGTGGGCCGTCGAGCCATCGGGCCGGACGATTGTGTCCCGCGTGGTCCGGCAGTGAGCGGCGGCAACGCGGGCCAGCTCGCGATCCCCCGTTTCAATCGCCGCATAAAAGATGATCGGCACATTCATCATGATGTCGATGAACAGCGATTCTGGCGCGACGAACGACCGCAGATATTGTCCCCGCTGCATGAACCGCATGGCGAGCGTCCGGCCGGCCTGGATCAGTACATCGTGCAGTGGCTTCTCGCCGGTCAGTTCGTACCACGGCAAATAGGTGCTGAGAAAAATGAAGCCCAGATCGTGGACGTTCCGGTCGTGCTGCCGCTCCTCGAGCAGCCGTGAATAGTGCTCGGCCCGCGTTTGCCAGGCCGGATCGCGCCCCCGCAGAAAAAACTGCCACATCATTCCGCCCAGGAACCCGTCGGTCCAATGGGTCCACAGCTCCCCCGTGTGATGCCACTTGCCGGCGACCGTGTACATCGGGAAGAAATTGGGGTTTTTTTCGACGAGGCTGCCGACTTGCCCCTCGGCGAAATCGAGGGCGGCCCCATAGCGGGCGAGGCGAACAGGAGAGGTATTCATGCCGGCAGTTTAGCCCAGAAGCCAGCGGCGAACAGGCGGGTGCTACTGCTTGGGCTTGATCTTCGCGGCAGGCTTCGCTTTGCCGCCCCCGTTCGCCTTGCCGCCGCCGGGATTGGGATCGGAAAACGGAGGCCGGTCGAACGTGCCCCCATCGCCGGTGACGCGCGGATCTCCCGCCTCGATCAAGAGCATCATCAGTCGCGCGGATAGCTCGCGCTTCCGCTCGGCATGGGCGGGGTCGGCGGCGAGGTTCTTCACCTGGTCGGGATCGGTCCGCAGGTCATAAAGCTCCTCCGCGGGCCGTTTCGCGAAAGCGAGGTCATAAAACGGGCGCCACTGAGCATCGTTTTGATGGGCGACTAGCCACGATTTCGTGGGGCTGGCATCCATATCGGCGAATGTGGCGAAGGTGTTGCTTTCCAGCGACTGCCCGGTCGCTTCCGCTTTGCCGGGCATGCCAAGTGGCCAGCGGTCGGGGGCAAAGTTGCGGATGTAGGCGAAGTCGCGCGTGCGGAGCGAACGCATCGGATACGGCAAGTTCTCCTCACGGGCCGCCGCGACGTGCCGTTCGCGGCCGGTGACGACCCAAGTGCGCTCCGGATCGATCTGGCCGCTTTCGGGCGAATTGAGGATCGGCAGCAGCGAGCGGCCGTAAAGTCCTTCAGGTGGCTTCACGCCGGCAACTTCCATGAAGGTGGGCGCGAGATCGGGTAGGCGCACGAAATCATCGACAATGCGGCCCCCTTTGCCGCCGGGCACGCGCGCGGCCAGTGTCACCGCGACACCGTGGTCGTACAAATTGCACTTCCCCGACGTCACCCCCGGCATGCCGTGGTCGCCGCTGAGGACGACGAGCGTCCGGTCGAGTTCGCCCGCCTTTTCAAGCTGCTCGAGCAGCACGCCGACCTCGGCATCGAAGGCCTGGCACTCCCCCAGATAGTCGGCCACGTCTTCGCGAACTTCCGGCACATCGGGCAAAAACTTAGGGAGTTTTCCTTGCAGCGAATCGGGTTCAATCCCCCACAGCTTTTTGCCAGAGCCTTTGATCCAGACGCGGTGCGTTGTCGTCGAGCCGAACCAATACAGCCAGGGCTGGCCTTGCTTGCGATCGGCCAGGAAGGCGTCGAAATTGCCCCGCACCTGGGCCAGGATTTTCTCGCGCGCGGCAGCCACGGTGTCGCCGCCATTGACGAGCTTCGTCGCTTCCTCGGAGAAATTGTTCGGCAGCCGGCCCGCAGCTTCGTAGGCATATTGCTGGCCGCCGAACGGAGCATCGACCGGTGTGCCGGGGCTCCAAACTTTGTAGCTTTTGCCGATCTGATAGCCGGCATCGCGCAAGAGCAGCGGGAAACTGGGAATGGCCGGGTCCCAAATGGCACCCTGCAAAATGGCCCCGCGGCCGCAGTTAAAGAAATATCGGCCCGAAAGGAGCGAACTACGGCAGGGGGTGCAGGAAGGCGAATTGACGAACGCGTTTCGGAACAGGATCCCCTCGCGGGCGACCCGATCGACATTCGGCGTTTTGACGACCTGATTCAGCGACGGCCGGCCATCGACCGGGGCGTAGCAACTGGCATAGCGGCCCCAATCGTCGGCAAAGCAGAACAAGATGTTCCACCGCGGCGCTTCCGCCCCGCTGGCTGCCCCCGTGAACCCCAGGGCTGCCAGCAGTGACCATAGTAAGTAGCGAGTCATAGCGGTTTTCGGCTCGGTGACCGCCCCTGCCAGCTTGTCTGGCTGGAACGGCAGGTTGCTTGGCTAGGTTCAGGTTCGTTCACAATAAACCTGCTGGTTGCTTCGACGCCGTCGGCGTCGAAGCAACCAGCAGGCGGAAATGAGGCGAGGCTTGTTGATAGTAGCTATCAACCTGGTTCACCTGCCGGACAAGCCGGCCTGGGTTCTGAGGTGCAGCGAAGCTGGTAGCTTAGTATTCTCAATGCCAGCGATTCTAGGCGCAGCCGGCCGTTCAAGCAAATTCGACAAATCCCCATGCCCCTCGACCGCTTCCTTCGCGACCTGTTCGAACATGGCAGGCTGAAGGTGGCAGCGCCGCGGGGCCGATTGTCAACGGAGGAACAGGCCGCAGCCGAGCAGGTTCTGATGGAACAGGAGGCGCTTTGCCGAGGCGAGTTTCCAGGAATTGCGCCGCCACTCGATTTGCCGGCGGCCATGTGGGCTGCCGAGATGTTCCATCGGGCTTGCCAATTGATGGTTTATCGCGATTTGGATGAGGAAGCGATTGCCGAACTGCTCGCGGCGCCGTGCCCCACATGTTCACCGGCAAGCCAGCACTGGTCAGTCGATCTGGTCTTTCGCTTTTTGCCCGATTTGATCCGCCATGCGACCAGGGCCGCCGAGGGGGATCCGCTGGTTGAGCGACTGCGCGGCTGGGCCGCCGAATGGCCCTTGTCGTCGGTCGGCATGCACAAGGTTTTGCCGCGCCGCGTGCCCGAGCTGGTTGCTGATCGGGGGCTGGGGCAGTTGTATCTCGACCGCATCCTGGCGAAAAAAGACTTCTCCCGCCTTGCCGAACCGACCTTGCGCGAGCCCCTTCGCGCCGCCATCGGGGGCCATCAGCAGCTGTGGCCTGAGTTAGAGGACTATCTGCAACCCTTGCTAACACTCTCATGACGACCGCAGTTGCTTCCGACGACCCACGCCTGGCTCTCGCCCGCCGGCTGACGGGGGAAATTCTCGCCCCGCTCAAAATGGCGTTCGTCGGCAAAGACGAAATCGTCGATCTCATGGGCGTCTGCCTCGCCGGCGGCGAGAACCTGTTTCTGCTCGGACCGCCGGGGACCGCCAAATCGGCCCTCGTGCAGCAACTGGCCCGGCGAATTGAAGGTCGCGTGTTCGACTACTTGCTGACGCGGTTCACCGAGCCCAACGAGTTATTCGGGCCGTTCGACATCCGCAAGCTCCGCGAAGGGGAGCTGATCACCAACACCGAAGGGATGCTCCCCGAAGCGGCAGTCGTGTTTCTCGACGAACTGCTCAATGCCAACTCGGCGATTCTCAACAGCCTGCTCCTGGTGCTGAACGAGAGGGTCTTTCGCCGCGGCCGCGAGACCCGCAAGCTGCCGCTGCTGATGGTCGTCGGAGCGAGCAACCGCTTGCCGGAAGACGACGCCCTGAACGCTTTGTTCGACCGCTTCCTGCTTCGCGTGCGGTGCGACAATGTCCCGCAAGATCGCCTGGGCGAAGTGCTCGGTGCCGGCTGGAAGCTCGACCGCGGCCAAGCCGAAATCGGTGCGACTTTTTCCGTCGAGGAAATCCGTCAGGTGCAGTCGCTCGTTGCGGCGGCCGATCTGTCGGCGGTTCGCCCCGCTTATGTCGAGCTGATCCACCGTCTGCGGACCGCCGGCATCCCGGTTTCGGACCGGCGGGCGGTGAAGCTGCAGCGACTTGTCGCGGCCAGTGCCGTGCTGTGTGGGCGGATGCAAGCCGACACGACGGACCTGTGGGTGCTGCGCTACATTTGGGATATCGACGAGCAGCGTGAGGTGATCGCGGCGATCGTCAATCAGGCGGTCGAAGCGAGTCCGCCGGAAAGGCTCGCGCAGAGCCATCCCCGAGCCCGGCAGTCCGACGGCCCCAACGCCGAGGAGCTCGCCCACGACCTGAACCGCATCGGCACGCGGCTGGCCGAGCCGGCGCTACCCGATGCCGACCGGGCGGTGCTCCGCGATCAACTGGGCCTCTTGGCGGGGCGCTGCCAGTGGGTCGTCGATCGCCAGCAGCGGTCGTTTCTCGACCAGCAAGTGGCCCAACTTTGGCGGCAGATGGGAGTCAGCCCATGAGCTGGGCCTTGCGTTTGCCGCCTGACTCGGTCCGGGCGCTCGGCGCAATCCGCCGTTTTCTGGCGGTCGGCATCTGCGAGGCGAATGGCCATTTTTGGCTCCGAGGACAATCGCTCGACGAGCCACTCGCGGCCCTCTTGCGGCTGGTGCCGGGAGGGGAGCTCTTTCGAGTGGGGGCCGATGGACAGCTCACCGCCAGCGGCGAGCTGGTTCCGCGCGGACATTTGCCGGCGGGGCCGTGGCAATTGCTCGATGAGTGGCTGCAAGTGTCTTTTCCGACGGCGAGCGACGCGAGAGCCAGCATCGCGCCCCTCGCACTCCAGCTGATTCCCAGCGGCGAGATTCGCGAGCCGGCCATGCTCGAAACGACGCTGTCGCAACTGGCGGAGTACCTGGCCACCACCTCGCAGTGGCGCATCAGTCGCTGGAGCTTTGCCGCCGACCGCGCGGGGCGGGCCATTATTCGCGGCCTCCCCTTGCCAGCGCTGCCGGGAGTTTATTGGACCCTTCACGACGGAATCGCCACGCCCGCCGGTTCCGACTGGTCCCCCGCCATCGAGCCAAAAGTGCTGCGGCAAACGCTGGGACTGGCCGAAAACGAAATCGCCTTGCTCCATCCGGACGGCATTTGGGACCGTATTTTGCCGGAAGACTGGACCCGCGCGAGCCGCTCCGCGGTGCGGAACACTTGCGAGGCACTCCGCGTATGAGCCTCGATTTTCATACGGTTTGCGGCTACTTCGCCCCACCGGTGCCAACGTATTGGAAGTGGGAGGAAGAGGGCACGGTGCTGGCGTGGTACGACGGGCCGACGATCTGCTATCGGGATGAACTCGCCGCGGTGCTCAGGCGGCTGGCACCGGCCGGCCTGCCGCCGCTGGGGAGCGTGCTGCTTTTGCTGGCCGCCCTGCGCGACCGCTGGGGCGAGCCGCCAGCCCGGGAAGTCGTCCTGCACCAATATCTGGGGCTGCACTTGGTTGGTGGTGGTCCCTATCGCGAGTTGCTCACCGAAGTGCTGCTGGGACTTCAGCAGGTCGGGCGATGTCGCCGACTCGTGACCACCCCCGCCGCGAAAGCCGAAGTGGCGGCCCTCGTCTTCGAGGACGCGCCGGGCAGGTATTTGCCATCGCTGTCGCGAGCGCTCCTCGAGCGGCTGGCGGGCGGTTTGACCGCCGACGAAATCGACCTCCGGCAAGCCGCTGGTCTTGAAGAACTGCTGCACGACCTGGGGTGCCTGCGGTGGGGCTTGCCGCGAGTCACTCCCGAAACGCTCGCCCTGCGGCTCAAAGCCGGAATCGACGAGTTGCCGAGCGAGGCACCGATCAAGCCTCCGCCGGCCGGCACGGCCCGCGAGCTGATTGCTAAGTTGGAGGACGATCCCGAACTCGGCTCGGTCGCCCGGCTGGCGAAGCTGCTGTTGGCGGCGGTCCATCTGCCGCGGGCACTTTCCGATCCGGAAGAGCTGCCGATCGGCGGGGTCAGCGACGTGGCAAACCGCGGCCCTCTCGACCGGCTGCTCCTCAGCGAACTGGCCCACGACGACCTGACGCTCGCCGTCCGCGTGGCGATGAACGAAGCGCTCTATCTGCGCCGCGAGTCGCCACCGCGCACGCCCCCCCGGCAGCGCAAGGTGCTGCTCGATGCCGGACTGCGAACCTGGGGAGTGCCGCGGGTGTTCGTTGCCGCGGTGGGGCTCGCGCTGGCGGCCAAGAGCGATCCCCAGCTCGCGGTGCGGGCCTTTCGCTCGGCGAGCGGCCACGCGACACCGGTCGATTTTTCGACGCGGGAGGGGCTCGCCGCCCACCTCGCGGCGCTCGACCCTGGCTTGCATCCCGGCGCGGCGCTGGCGGCGCTCGTCGCCGAAGAGCAAACGCCCGACGGCGAGACCGACCTGGTTCTCGTCACCACTCCCGATACGCTCGCCGACCCTGCTTTCGCGCGCGACCTGCAAGCCGCCGCGATTCCCCCGCTGTTTCTCGCCTCCGTCAGTCGCGAGGGGCGGTTCGAGCTGATCCATCGCACCCCGCGCGGCCGCAAGACGATTTGCATCGCGAAGCTCGACCTGGCCGACATCCTGAAGCCGACAGCCCAGCGCGCCGCATCGCTGATCGACAAGGCGAAGACCGAGCAGCTGCCCGCCATCTTCACGTTCCCCCGGTTTCCGCTGCGGCTTTCGGTTCCGTTCGACTGGCAACGGAGTTGGCAAACCAGCCCGCGCGATATTTTCACCCTGACTCGCGACGGCCGGCTGTTGCACTGGGCCGGTCACGGCCAAGGCGCCGAGCAGTTGATCGAAGGGCTGCCCGCGGGGGATTTGCTGTTTGCCCCCAGCCGAGCGGACGGCCGACAACTGCCGATCGTCTTTGGCAAGCGCAGCCAGCGCGGCCTCCGCGCGTTGCATCTGGACCTCGAAACCCGCGCCCATTCGCTGGTGAACTTGCAACTCGATGCCGACCAGCCGCGCGAAGTGCTGGGGCAGGGGGGCGTGCTCTACGTTTATTTCACGGACCGGCTCAATATCGTCAGCCCGACCACGGGAGAATTGCTGGCGACAAAACGGCTCGATCCAGCAGCGGAGCGGCGGGGAAGGTTTACCGCCCGTCGCCAGGCCAATGGCCAAACGGTGTGGTATCTCGCCCGCTACTCGCCCGACGCCCGCGAGGTGATCGAGCTCGAAATCTGCCGCGAAACGAGCGAATTCAAGCTGCTCGGCATGTTCGATATTCCCGGGATCGAAGGGCCGCGCGGACTGACGACGAAGCTCGAACTTCTCGATCCCGTGTCGCGTGTCGCGCGCCCGCTGACCGTGCGCGAGCGGCCCGGAGAGTGGGCTGTCGTTCCTCCCATCTACTTGGGCGCGGCCTCGCGCGATGGCCAGCGAGTGATGCTTACGGCGGGAGTCCATAGCTTGCCTGCCAAGTCGCTTAACCGGCAGTATTTGCTCATCGATTTGGGAGCCGGCACGTTGGCGATCGCTCATCACGGCGCGGTCTCGCCGGAACCGCGCGAGATTCCGGTGAATCCCCGCACGCTGCATGGCAAGTTTGTTAGCGTGGGAATCACCAAAAGGCTGCAACTGGCGCTGCGCTCGCGCCGCAGTTCGTGGTGGGTCATCGAAGCATCGCTCCCTGACGGCACTCTCCGCTTTCCCACCAAGGGGGGCCAATCGCTGGCCGAGGCCGAACTGCTCGTGCGGGCCGAGTTTACACCGCTTGACGATCTGGACCGCGGCTACACGTTGTCGCTCGCCACCTTTCCCGACGGCAGCCGGGCGTGGATGGATAGTCGCGGCCTCTTGCATCTGAAGAGCGTCGATCCCACCGTGCCGGAGTGCTCGCTCGTGCTGTGCGAAGGACCGCTGGCGGGCTGGATGGGCGGGGAGGGCCTGTTTGGACCGGAGTACTGGCGCTTGGGAATGGAGGGGACGGGGGCAAATCATGTGAACCTGCATGCGATTGCTCCCTTCATCCAGCGGGTGCTGGCGTGAACATCACTCTCCAGCTCCGGCCTTGCGATGCGCCGCAGCGACCGGCAGCGGCCTGGCTCGTTCCCGGCAACGATCCGCAAGCCTGGCTGGCCGAACTGCTGGCGTGGGAAGTTTCGCTGGCCGAGGCTGCGCTCTGGCCGCTGCCGCGGATTGGCCTCTTGGTAACGCTGCCGGCGGGAATCCAGCCGCGAGCCGCCACGGCCCTTCCCTATGGGCGCGTCGCGGAGCGGCTGCTTGCGCCGGTCGAGGGAGCGCTCGATCCGCCGCTGGCTCCTCGGGAAATTGCCGCGCTTTTGCCCGCGGAGGGTGCGCTGCTCGTCTGGCATCCGGGCGTGGGGTTGCTGCGTCTCGCGGCCGATGGGGAGCTCTCCGTGGCGCATTTGCTCGCCCCGCCCACCCCCAGTGGCCACCGCTGGGATGCCGCCCAGCCGGGCCAGGCGCAGAACGACCGGATCATATCGCTGGAGCCGGAAGCGCCTCTCTCGCTGGGGCAGGTGTTGTCCGGCGGTCGCGACGACATCGGCACGCAGCCACTGCGGGGGAGCGAGCTTCCCCCCGCGCCGCATGAACCGGCTGGCGGGGCGCTCGGCGCGGCGATGAACCAGGCAGGGCTCGCGGCCGCAGCCTGGGCCTCGCAAGCGGCAGCCTCCGTTGCTGGCGCGGCGGGCTCGGTCGGCAGCGCCGTGGCCAGCGCGCTCGGTTCGCTGCTGGGAAGCGGCGGCGCGAGCGGCGCCTCGGCAGGGGGCAAACAACCGGCGAGCGCAAGACCGAAAACCGCGCGTGGCAAGTCGTGGCTCGACCGGCTCAAGGAGTGGGCCCAGGCGCGCCGCGAAGCGGCCCAGCGCAACCTCGACCAGCTCCGCAATCGGCAGGTCGAGCGGCTGTTGAATTTGCTGCGGAGCTCGCCCGATGAAGGGCTGCGGTTCGCCTTGCCGATGAAGAGCGGCGAGCATCGCGGGCTGGCGCCGCCATCGGCCCGGCTCGGCGAGCGGCGGGTCGATTTCAATCTTTCCAATCTCGGCGGTGGCGGACCGGCCGACATCTGGGATTTGCCCGGCGAACTGCGGCACCGATTGCTGCAGCAATATCGCGAGTTGGCCAATCGCGAAATCGCCCTCGGCCGGCATCGGCGGGCCGCCTACATTTTCGCCGAGCTGCTCGGGGATTTGCCCGCCGCCGCGGCAACGCTGGCCGATGGGGGGCACTATCGCGAGGCGGCCGTGCTGTTCAAGGATCGGCTCAAGCTGCCGCTGCGCGCGGCCGAGTGCTTGCAAAAAGGGGGGCTGTGGACCGAGGCGATCGCGCTCTTCGAGGAGCTGAAACAATGGGAGACGGTTGGCGATTTGTATCGGCAACTGGCCCGCGAGGACGAAGCCCAGCGGGCGTATCGCTTGCTGGTGGGCGACCGGGTCGCGGCGAACAACTATCTCGGCGCGGCGCAGCTGCTCGAACGCAAGTTGCACGATGCGGGCGAGGCCTACGAGGTGTTGCTGCAAGGGTGGAGCCATGCCCAGCCGGCCTGTTTGGACGCGGCGTTCGATTTGCTGGCCCGCAGCGGCGATCACGAGCGGGCCCGCGAGTTGGTCGGGCGATTGGCGCCCGGGGACGTTCCGCAGCGGGGAGAAATGTCGAGCGTCGCCCTCGCGAACGTCGCCACGAACTATCCCGACGAGGAAGTCCGCCGCCAGGCTGCCGACGCCAGCCGCCAGCACATCGGCACGCTCTTGCCCCTCGCTTTGGCCGATCAGCGGGGGCGACTGCTGCGCACGCTTACCAGTCTCGTGCCTGCCGACCGGTTGCTGCAGCGCGATGCCTTTCGCTACGAGGCGCAGATCGGCGAAAGCGAGCGGAAGCTGCGCGGGGCCGCGCCGCGCGGGCGGGCCGAAAAGCTGCGCCGCGTCGCGGTGTTTCAGCTTCCCCAGGCGCTGTGGAAAACGGCGATCAGCACGCCCGAAATGTTGCTCGCGGCGGGCATTCATCGCGGCGAGCTGACCATCGTCCGCTCCGATTGGCAGGGCGATTGGCGGCAATCGGCGGCGGGGTGGTGTGCATTGCGGGCCGAAGAGCAACGCCGACCGATACTGCTCGCCGCGCGTCGCCATCGGCTGCCGGGCGTGCTGGTCCACGTGACGGCGGAGATTCCTTCGCGCTCGATCGACTTGCCTCCGATTGGCCAAAGCCCCTTTACGATTGCCCCCGGTCCCGCCGCGGGAGACTTGCTCGGCCTCGTCTATGACGAATCCGATTCGCTGGTGACGGCCCGCGTGCTGCGGCCGGGATTGGTGTCGGTCGCGATTTTCTCGGTGTTGAACGACGCCCTGCTCGGCTCGCCGGCGATCACGCACGCGGGCATCGAGCACAATCCCAGCGAGCCGCATCCGTTCTTTTGCCGCCGGTCGAGCTTGTATTTGGGAGTCGGCAACACGCTGATTTCGCACCGCCAAACGCCAGAGGCGACCGCGCTGCACGCGCCGATCATCGCCCTAACCGGTTCGCATTCGGCGGCCGAGCCGGTGATTGTCGCGACTTGCGAGCAGGGGGTGGTGCTCGTGTGGGGCGAATCGGCCCGTGACGAAGAAACATCGTTCGCGCTGGATTTGGAGCGGCCGGTGGCGGGCCTTTCGCGCGGCGGCATCTTGGCGGTGGCGACGCGCGACGTGGTCGAGGTGGCCCGTCTGCGCGACAAGCGGGTTCTGCCACTGGGCACTTTGCCCGGCCCCGGGGTCGAGCCGATCGCCGTCTTGCCGCTCCCCGCGCCGGCGCAGTTCGCGATCGTCTCGATCACGGGCCAGGTGCAAGTGTACGAAGCGAAAACCTAAGCTGAGTCCGCGAAGGAGCAAGTCATGTTTCTCGAAGTCGAACAGAAGTTTCCAGTCGCCGACTTGGCCCCGATTCGGGCGCAGCTCGCCGCGCTCGGGGCCACTCCTCGCCTGCCGCAGGAACAGAGGGATACCTACTACGCCCACCCGGTTCGCGATTTTCGCCGCACCGACGAGGCACTGCGGCTGCGGAAATCGGGCTACACCAACAAGATCACCTACAAAGGCCCGAAGCTCGATTCGGAAACGAAAACCCGCCGCGAGATCGAGGTGGAATTTGACTCGAACGCGGAGAGTTACGGACAACTGGCCGAGCTGTTGCAGGCGCTCGACTTTGCCCGCGTCGCCACGGTGCGCAAGGAGCGCGAGCCCTGGCAATTGACGTGGCAGGGGCATGAGGTGGAAGTCGCGCTCGACACCGTGGCCGATGTCGGCACCTTCGTGGAGCTTGAAATCGGAACCGACGAGACCGGGCAGGAGGGGGCGAAATTGGCGGTGGCGAGCCTTGCGGCGCGGCTTGGATTGAGCGCCAACGAGCGGCGGAGCTATTTGGAGCTGCTGCTGAACGGGCGACATAAGTGCTGAACGGACAACGGCTTGCGACGATTCGGCGAGGCGGATTTCAAGCTCCCAAGATTTTTTCTCGCTTCGCGAAACTTGCCTCCGAACGCTGGGTTTGATCTTTGGAGATAGGAACAACGGAACCAGCCAGACGAGGCGCAGATGAAGTGGTTTATCGCGGGTGTGGTGGTGTTGTCGGCGGGCTTGGCCATCGCGGCCGAGGGAGAAGCCCCCAAGAGCCGCGAGGAAGCGATCAAGCGGTTCGATAAAGACGGCGACGGCCAACTGAGTGCCGAGGAAAAGGCCGAGGCTCAAAAGGCGTTCGCGGGCAAGAGGGGTGAAGGCCGTCCCGGTGGCGGCGCGCTCCCCGAAAAGGCCCTCAAGCTGTTCGACAAGGATGGCGATGGCAAGCTGAGCGATGCCGAGAAGGCCGAAGCCCAAAAGGCGATGCAAGCTCGCAAGGCGGGCGGCGGTCAGGGTCGCGAGGCGCTCATGAAGAAGTTCGACAAAGACGGGGACGGCAAGCTGAGCGAAGCCGAGAAGGCCGAAGCGATGAAGTCGCTTCCGGGCGGCGGCAAGCCTGGCGCTGGTCCCAATCGGGAAGAGCTGCTGAAGAAGTTCGACAAGAACGGCGATGGCCAGCTCAGCGAGGAAGAGAAAGCCGCCGCCAAGGCGTCGTTCCAAGGACGGAAACCCGGCGAGAAGCCGGCCGAAGCGAAGAAAGAATAGTGACGAGATCACGGTTTGTTCGATCCTCTCGAATAACCCCCTAACAAATTCCAGGTAGCCCCCAAGCGATTGCCCGGCCGTGACGTGTGTTCATTCACCGTTGCGGCCGGGCATCTTTTGTTTCTTGCAGCGCTCTGGGACGAATCTTTTGCTACGATGTCTCGCGAAAGGATTCGCCCATGACCAGGCTTCGCAGCACGATCGTCATTCCCGCCCGGCTCGCCTCGACACGCTTGCCGCGCAAGCTCTTGCTGACGGAAACCGGGCGGCCGCTGATTCAGCACACCTACGAATCGGCGGCCCAGGCGACGCGCCCCGAGGGGCTCGTTGTCGCCGCCGATAGCGAGGAAATTGCCGCCGCGGTGCGGGCCTTCGGCGGATGCGTGGTGATGACGAGCCCCGCCTGCGCCAGCGGCACCGATCGGGTCGCTGAAGTCGCCCGCCAACTGCCCGATGTGGACGTGCTCGTCAATGTGCAAGGGGACGAGCCGGAAATCTCTCCCCGCGCCATCGACCTGGCGGTAGAGCTTTTGGAGCACGATCCGAGTGCCGTGATGAGCACGCTGGCGACGCCGATTCGGGAGCGGGCGAAGCTGGTCGATCCGGCGTGCGTCAAAGTCGTGTTCGATCGGGCCGGCCGGGCGATCTATTTCAGCCGCGCCCCGATTCCCTTCGCTCGCGACTGGAGCGACGACCTGCTCACCGCCGAGCCGCCGCTGTTTCATCAGCACATTGGCCTCTATGCCTATCGCCGCGAATTCTTGCTGCAGCTCGCCACGCTGCCCCGGGCGGCCATCGAGCGGGTCGAAAATCTCGAGCAGCTCCGCGTGCTCGATGCCGGCCGGACGCTGCTGGTGGGAGTGATCGACGAGCCGACCATCGGCATCGACACGCCAGCCGACTACGCGGCGTTCGTCGCGCGCCATCGGGCCGACCGCCAGCCGAGCTAAGCCGGCGCGGTCCGCCGCTCCAGATACACCTCCAAGCCCAATTCGACCAGGCGCATATAGCGCTGGTGGGCACTGCGGCGATTGTCGAACTCCTGGCTGTGCCACGGGTGATTCGGCCGGGTCCGCCAGGCGAGATAGTAGAGCTGTCCTTGCGGGGCGGCGGTCAGTTGCTGGACGGCGGACATCGGATTGGCGACCATGACGGAAGCCCTCGCGGCAAGACTGTTGGCGTGCTGGGTCTTTCCATCGCAGCGCATCCTCGGCCCCTTTGTTACATTGCCCCCCATGAAAACTTTGATCCGCGACGCAACCGTCGTCCTGCCAACGGGTTCGGTCCGCACCAGCGTGCTGGTTGTCGATGGCAAAATCGCCCAAATCGACCCGGCGATCCACACCACCGCCGACGAAACGATTTCGGCCCGCGGCCTGCATTTGCTCCCCGGCGTGGTGGACGACCAGGTCCACTTCCGAGAGCCGGGACTGACGCACAAGGAAGACCTGCACCACGCCACGCGGGCCTGCGCGAAGGGGGGCGTCACCACCTTTCTCGAAATGCCCAACACGAATCCGACGACGACGACCTGCGCCCGGCTCGACGAAAAGCTCGCCCTGGCGGCAAGCAAGTGCCACGTCAATTTTGGCTTCTACATGGGGGCGACTCCACACAACCTGGCCGAGCTGAAGCACGCGACCCGCACGCCGGGCATCAAAATTTTCATCGGATCGAGTACGGGAGATTTGCTTGTCGATGACCAAGCGGCCCTGGAGGCGATCTTCGCCGAAACGACGCTGCCGATCTGCGCCCACTGCGAAGACGAAGCGACCGTCCGCGCCAATGCGGCCCGCTTCGCCGGCACGACGAACGTCGCCGACCATAGCAAAATCCGCGACCACGCGGCCGCGATCATCGCCACGCGGCGAGCGATGGACCTCGCGTTTCGGCATCGGCATCGGTTTCACGTGCTGCATGTTTCGACAGGGGACGAAGCGGACCTGCTGGCCGATCATCGCGGGTTGATCACGGGCGAGGCGTGCCCGCATCACTTGCTGTTCAGCATCGACGACTATGCCCGGCTGGGCACGCTCGTGCAGATGAACCCCTCGCTCAAAACGAAACGCGATAGCGAGCGCATCTGGCAAGGACTGCTGGCGGGGCGAATTCAGGTCATCGCCACCGATCACGCTCCGCACACGCTGGAGGAGAAGCGGCAGCCGTATTCTCCGGGTCACGGCGGCTCGCCTTCGGGTTTGCCGGCGGTCGAAAACTCGCTCGCGCTCCTCCTGAACGAGGTGCATCGTGGCCGTTGTTCGCTCGAGCAAGTGGTGCATTGGATGTGCGATGCTCCGGCGCGGGTGTGGGATCTCGTCGGCAAGGGGCGGATCGAAGTCGGCTACGATGCCGACCTGGTGCTGGTCGATCTGGCCAAAGCGGCGACGATTCATAACGCCGAGCAGGAGACCAAATCGCGCTGGTCCCCGTGGAATGGCGAAACGCTCACCGGCTGGCCGGTGCGAACGTGGGTGCTCGGCCGCGAGGTGTTTCGCGACGGCAAAATCGACGACGCGGTCCTCGGCCAGGAGGCGACGTTCGACCACGCCCGCGGCGGCTACTGGGCTACTTCCCCCGCAGCCGGATGAGCCACTCGCGCAAATCCTTGGGGAGCGGATCACGAAATTGCAGCGCTTGGCCGCTAATCGGATGCACGAACGCGAGACTCGCCGCGTGCAGCGCGTGCCGCGGAGCCCGGCTGGCGTCTGCCTGGGGGGGCTGACCGGGCAAATGGGTATAGGTCTTTTCGCCGCACAGCGGATGCCCCAGCTCGGCCAGGTGGATGCGAATCTGGTGCGTGCGTCCTGTCTCGAGCCGGCATTCGACGACCGTATAAATCTGTCCGCGAGCGGCGAATTTCTCCATCGGCCGCAGGTGCGTCACCGCCCGCTGCGCGTCCTCGGCACTCGCGCCGAGCGGAGAACTGCCGCGCAGGCCATCCCCCCGATCGCGCACGAGCCAGGTCTCCCGCGTTTGCTCGGCGACTTCTCCGTGGGCGACCGCGACATACGCCCGTCCCACATCATGCCGCGAGAACATACCGATCAGCCGCTGCTCGGCCTCGCGCGTCCGGGCGAACACCAAGAGGCCGCTCGTATCCCGGTCCAGCCGATGCACGGGCAACAGGCGCAGCCGCGGATCGGGCCGATTTTCGCCGCGGCGCGGTCGCTTGCGCGAATCGCCTCTGCGCGGTTCGCCACCGATGCCGAGCCGCTCGGCCAGCGCCCGCGTCAGCAGCTCATCGAGCGTCGGCTGCAACTGCTTGCGGCGCTGCGGCAGGTCGCTCTCTTCGCGATGGCGGAGCGTCGTCACCCCCGCCGGCTTGTGAACGACGACGAGATGGTCGTCGAGATGGACGATCCGCACGTCGCTGGCATCGGCCGGCTTGGCAAGCGGATGGTCCCACAGCTTGAGCACGTCTCCCCCCTTCACGCGCCGCCCCTCGTCCAGACACAGATTGCCATTCACCTGCACCTGCCGGCCCGCGATGAGCCCGCGGACCCGCGACCAGCTTTGCTCCGGCAGGCAGCGCTTGAGGGCCTGCGCCAAGGACAGGCCGTCGTGATCGGGCATAAGATGGAAGTTTTGAGCCGTCATCGGATTTCATTGGGCATGTCGCGAACCCCCGCCATCCTGTTCACCATCGCGCTAGTCCTGCTCGCGTGGCTCTGGATGCAGGGAGTGCATGAGTTGGGGCACGTGCTCGCGGCATGGAGCAGCGGCGGCACGGTCGAGCGCGTCGTCTGGCATCCGCTGGCGATTTCGCGGACCGATGTGGGAATCAATCCCCAGCCGCTGTTCGTGGTTTGGGCCGGTCCGCTGATCGGCGCGCTGTTGCCGCTGGGCATGTGGAGAGTCGCCGGTGCTTGCCGCTGGCGACTCGCCTGGATGTGGCGTTTTTTCGCGGGCTTTTGCTCCCTTGCCAATGGCCTGTACCTCGGCGTGGGATCGTTCGGTGCGATCGGCGACGCCGGCGATCTGTTGCGACTGGGCGCGCCGCGCTGGTCGCTGTGGCTCTTCGGCATCGCGGCGGCGACGGCTGGTCTGGCACTTTGGAACGGCACCGGCGCGAAACTCGGCCTCGGCAAATCGCCGGAACCGGTGAGCTGGCAAGCCGCCGCCGCGGCGTGGGCGGCCCTCGCGGGCACGGTCCTTATGCTCGCTTGCCTGAGCCCGCGGTAAACGGGCGTGTCGCGATAGCCTCTCATCGTTTGTTTTCCCAGTGCCTCCCAAAACACTCCGTCATTGCCGTTTGCATTTCGGAAAGCTGCCGCACCGGGCGCGGGGGGACGGGCGGGTAAATCGCCTCGGTGTCGAATTGCTTGAGCAGGCCGAGAATGGTCTGGCGGATTCTCGGCCGCCGGCCGACTTGCCATTGGGGGAGGTCGGTCGGAGGCCGCCAATCGGGCACACCGAGGCTGCAAAACGACCCCGGCACCGCCCCCCAAGGCTCGCCGAATCGAACCCCTCTCTGGGACGCTTGCGGCGCGACCCGCAGCTGCGCGAGTGCCTGGCGATACCCCCTATAAAGAGCTAGTTCCGCGGCGACGAACAAGCTAATTGCGTGTTCCAAATGCTTGCCGCGAATCATCGCCGTAAGTCGTTTTTCACAATAGGTTTGCATCATTTCTTCGGCACTTATTACGCAGCGGCTTACTATAGTTACTAGGGTTTAGGCCCACGTTGAATAAGCCGCTCGCGTAGCGGACTCCCGATAAAAAACCCCCTAAAGGTATTATTCCTCGATCTGCTGGGTCGAACCGGATCAACGAGCGGCGAGACCGCGCGTTCCGCCCCAGCTTTTGCCGCTGCGCCATTGCGTTTCGCCGCCGCTTCATGTCTCCACTTAACACCGCCGCTGCGAGCGCGCACCTTGGCGCGGCCGCATTATACCAGCGACCCGTTCAAGAACACTTCAAGACTTTGTGCATAGCGCGCCGCGGAGCCACCCTAAATAGATACTGTACAAAGAGTTATGTCACGAGCCGTTTCGGCCGGATCCCGGTGGAGAAAAAACTCCCGAATTCCATTTGGGGGGGGATCGGCACCTGCCTCGTCTCCGGCGGACATTTCCCCCGTGAAACATTTGACCGCCGGGCATTTTCGACCTAGGTATTCTATTGGGCGAAGCTCTTCGCTCCGTCGTCGCTTGCGGGACATCGGCCGTTCGGCCACTGCTCATCCCAATCCCCAAGCCGGCGGCGAACTACCCTCGATGGGAGTTTCGCAATGAAGATTCAGCCGCTGCGCGCAATGCGTTGGCTGGGACTACCAGCACTCGCCCTGTCAACGATGGTTGCGGGTCATCACCTCGTGGGAGACGATTCCACCCAAACGGAAGTGGTTCGCATCGAGGAAGATTGGGAATTACGCTTGGCCAATCCCGACTCCAATAGCGTTGCTCCGCAAGTCACATGCACGACTTCCCCGACCGCGAACGTCCAGGGCCTGCACGTCACTTTTGAATTGAACCACCTTAGCGCCCCGGACTATTCCCCCGGTGGCTTGCACTTGCATGTCTGGAATGGCACCACCCGGTTGGGCAGCGCTCACGCCCCATCGCAGGCGGTATTGGCCACCGCGGGAGAAACCATTCGCTGGACGACCCGGCTCACGGTGTGGCGGGGTGTGCTGATCGCGGAAATCCGTGACGGCCATTCGACCACCTGGGGGGAGTTTGGCGGCGAGGGGAATCTGCGATTGGCCGTACAAACCGACTTGGAAAATCTCAACGGCTACTCGCGGCACGCTTCGGCCCAACAATCGGGCGTTGCCTTTGCCGGCAATCGTGTCAGTTCGCTGAAACTGCTCGGCATCCGCGCCACGCTCTCGACAGGCGAAACCGTCGAGAATGATGCGGACGTAATTGTTCACGAATTGGAACAGTGCTGGCCCGCGGGCCGTATTCACCGTTCATCATTTTTTTTGCCGCCAGGTCGCCCATGAAAGCTCGCCCCTCGCTTCGCCGCCATCGCCGCGGCAACATCATCGTCCTGACCGCCTTCTTGCTGGTGGTGATGGTCGCCTGCATCGCCTTCGCGGTCGATGTCGGCTATCTCTACACCGTCCGGAGCGAATTGCAGCGCTCGGCTGACTCGGCCGCCATCGCCGCCGCTTGGGAACTGATGGACGAAGATGCTCCGGCCGGGTCCGCGTCCGCGTCCAACTTGGAGGCGGACGCCGTCGCCCGCGCCGGACAATACGCGGCCCTGAACCCGATCGGTTCCGACGCCCCCACCCTCGCCAGCGGCGACGTGGTGGTGGGCTACATGGCCAATCCATCGAGTCCTGCGGCCACGCTCGTTCCCGCTAGCGGATCGACGATGCCCAATGCAGTGCAGGTCACGGTGCAGCGTACCACCGGCCAGAACGGCCAGGTGCCGCTGTTTTTTGCCCGCATCTTGGGAATGGAAAATCAATCGCTGACGGCACACGCTACGGCGGCACTCCTCAACAGCTTCGGCGGATTCCACGCCCCACACGATGGCAGCAACTTGGGTATTTTGCCCTTCGCCCTCGACGAACAAACCTGGAACGATCTATTGGCGGGGGGCGGAACCGACAGCTACAAATACAACAGCGAATCCAAAACGGTCTCCGCCGGCGTCGATGGCGTCAAGGAAGTTAACCTCTATCCGCAAGGAACCGGCTCGCCCGGCAATCGCGGTACCGTCGATATCGGCGGCAGCAATAACAGCACGGCCGACCTGGCCCGGCAAATCACCGATGGCATCAGCGCCGACGATCTCGAAGACCTGGGCAAACCATTCGAACTGGGTTCCGACGGCACGATGACCCTCAATGGCGACACGGGAATCAGCGCCGGCGTCAAGGACGAGCTCGCTTCGATCATCGGACAAACGCGGATCATTCCGATCTTCCGCAGCGTCACTGGTCCCGGCAATAATGCCCAGTACACCATCGTCAAGTTCGCGGGGATTCGCGTCCTCGCGGTCAAGCTGACCGGGAGCATGAGCTCGAAGATGCTTATGATCCAGCCCGCCACCGTGGTCGCCAAAGGAGGAATTCCCGCCACGGGGACGCAGTCCAGCTACTTCCTCTATTCTCCCGTCTGGCTTGTGCGGTAAAGGCCCGTTGAATTTGCTCCCTCTCGAAGCTGCTTATTCGACTGGCTGTTTACTCGCCGACTGGCCGCCACCCGAAAGGAGACTACTTCCGCCCCAACACCACCGGCAGGTCCATCTCGCGCAACTGCCGGCACCAGGCGTCTTTGCGAGCCCGCAGTTCGTCGGCACTCACGGTGCGCGAGTCGTTGATTCGCGCGGCGAACTGATAACACACGAGTCCCGGCAAGCCGGGCTGCCGCAAATACAAGAACACGTTGAACTCCATGCCGGGAGCCCCTTCGCCCCAGGTGAGGAAATCGATCATCGCCTCGCTGCCATCTTCCTTGACGAGCAACTGACTTTTGGCGAGCGGGTTTTGCTCGGCGAGCGCCCGGCGGACATTCGCCACCGCCGTCGCCGGGTCGGCCAGCTTGGGAAAGTGCCGCACGGCGAACAGCTTGGTCCAAGTTTCGATCGTTTCGCCATCGCGGACGAATTCCACCAGCTTGAGGTCCGCATTCTCGGCGCGATAAGCGGGGCGATAAGTCTCGCCGGCAAATTCGATCGCCGGCTCCCGCGGGGAGGCGAGCAGGGCGAGTCCACATAGTCCGGCAAGAGTCAGTGGCATGATGTACTTCCGATCATTTTGGCGGGTGACGAAGTCGCGGAATCTCCCGCGCAAGCCTAGCTCGCCGGTTGTTCGCGCTTTGGCGGGACACGGCCAAGTTCGCGCAAGTCGTTATCCGCACACAACTTACAAAACAGCCCCTCCGCCGCAAGTTCGTCTGGTCCGGCCGCCGCGTCGTTGTTAAGATTCGCCCCTTCTTGCGACGAACGGGCAACTTTCCGAGCCAAGGATGGCGACGATGCGGCTACCGACGATTTCGCTGCGGGCGTTGTTTTTGTTGGGGTTTGCCGTGGGAATGCCGGTGCTCGCGCTCCCCGCGGTGGCCCGGCGAATCGACACGCTGCTCTACGGCCCCGCGCCGGCCGAGTTTTTGCGGCCGCCGTCGGCCCGTCCCTTGCAGCAAATCATCGAGCCGGAGCGGATCGAGCGGGTCTCGCCGGCGAATTTCGAAGATTTCGTGCCCCCCGGCGAGCTCGCCCGCCAGCCGCACGAAGGGATCGACGCCCTCGCCAGCGCTCCGCCGCCGCTGGCGCCGCCGCCGGTGTTCGCTCCCCCCGCTGCCGCCACTTCGGCCAGCGATACGCCAACTGGAAACGTGCCAGCCACCAGCAGCGAACCAAGTCGCCTCGCCCAGGCCAGCCGGGCGCTGTTCGCCGCTCACGACAACCCGGCCGATGTGCGCCGCCTGATCGAAATTCGCCAAGAGCTGGAGCGGCTCGGCGCGGAATACATCCTGCTCGAAACGACCGACGAAGGGGCCACCTACCGCTTTCATTGCCAAATGCCGGTGAGCGAAAAATCGCCGTTTACGCGTCCATTCGAGCAGACGGCGGCCAATCCGCTGGCGGCGGGGGAGCTGGTGCTGCGAGAAGTGTCCACCTGGCGGGCGGCGGCCAATTCGCCGGAGCCGGACGCGAAATAACCAAACCGCCGGGGGGCGAAGCTACAATATTTCCGAATCGGAGCCCCCCATGAAGAAACTGATCCGCGTCGGGTTGATTCTGGCCCTGCTGGGGCTTGTCGCGGGGGGAATTTTCACGCTCGTGGCCTGGCGGGCGACGCAGCAGGTTCCCCAGTTCTATGTCGAGGCACTCGTGCCCGAGCCGGCCAGGCAGCGCGAAGCGGCCGACGAACTCGAACGCGAGGTGCTCGACCTGCACAACGAGGTTCGCCGCCCCGGCCGCTGGGAAGCCCGCTTTTCGCAAGACCACATCAACGGCTGGCTGGCGACCGATCTGCCGGAAAAGTTCCCCGGAGCGCTCCCGAAGGGAGTTTCCGAACCGCGCGTCGCCATCGAGCCGGACCTGGTGCAACTGGCGGTTCGCTTTCAGCAGGGGGAGGTGAGCACGGTGTTATCGGCCGCGGGAGATGCCTACCTGACCGAGCGACCGAACGAAGTGGCGATTCATTTGCACTATGTCCGGGCCGGGGCGATTCCCGTGCCGCTAGGGCAGTTTCTCGACCAAATCGCCCGCGGCGCCACCGAGGCCGGCCTGCCGCTGCGCTGGTCCGAAAGCGACGGCCAGCCGGTGGCGATCATCGCGCTCCCCTTATCGCGCGAGGAATTTCGCGGCCAGAATTTGCAGGTCGAGCGGCTGGAAGTGCGGGAAGGGGAGATTGTCATTTCGGGGCGCACCGAGCCCGAATCTCCACGCACCGCCGACAAACCCGCCGACAAGCCGAACGACGACCGTCAGTCGCGGGTGAATTCGCCGGCGAAATCGACCGACCAGCGCTGAGGCTCGCCGGCCGCGCGGGCGATGCGTAGCGTCCCCTGATATTGCTCCCCCATCAGTCGCGCGACCAACTCATCGGCCGTCTCGCTCAGCAGTTGATACTCGCCGGCCGCGACGCGCCTCACGCTGCCGCGGCCCGCCGAAATCGGCCCTTGATAATCGAGATAGGCCAGCCGATGGTCGGGCAATTGCTCGGCTGGTGTTGATTTCCGGTCGGTCGGCAGTTCGTCGCACGCCCATGTCCGCAGCACGCCGGCTTGCTCGAACATCAGATCGAAATGCGAGCCCCGCGCCCCCTCGGCCGGCAACTCGTGACGAAGAAAGACGAAACGCTGCATGGCGGTCTATCCCGTGACGCACGCCGCCAGGGCGATGATCGCCAGCGAAGTCGCGATGAGCGGATCGTTCTCGCGCATCCGGTCCGATTCGTTGACCCAAGCACCGCTGGCCTGCTGGAGCGAAACCAGCTGCTTCACGAGCGCCTCGCGGCGCGGAGCGATGTCCGGCTGGGGAAACCGCGGCAACACGCGGGCCAGGCCAGCGTAGTAATAGTATCGCAAACCGCGCTGCCAACCCGCTTCCGGCGGCAGCCCTTCGAAGCCGGGAACGAGCGCGAGCCCCGGCCGCTTCGCCAGCCAGGCGACCGCTTTCACGATCCGCTCGTCATCGGCCGGCATTCCACAAGCAACCAAGCCCAGGATGCCGTCGCAGGTCGCCGTGCCATAGGATCGCGGCTCGGCCAGCTTATCATCGGCATAAGCGGCCTTGTTGTTTTGTGACATCGGCTCGCAGGTGAAGGCCAAGCCGCCGTCGGGGTTTTGGCAGCGCTCGAGGTAGGCTCGGGCCCGCTTCAGGGCGCTGGTTGCGAGCGGCGGTGGGGCATCTGGCGGCTGATTGGTTTGCAACGCTTCGACAACGTGCCGCGTCACTGAGACATTGGTCCCGGTGGTGATTCCCTGGGCATCCTCCTTGCCGAGAAAATCCCAGCCGCCGTAGCTTGGAGAATCGGGCAAAAAGCCGCGCGGCTCGGCCACCTGGGCGGCGAGCAGGTAGTCGCGCACGCGCTGGCCGTCCGCATCGGGCTCCGCCACGCGGCCGCGGGCGAGCAGCCACAGCGCGCCGGCATAGGTGGGGAAATCGAGCGAGCCATCGGGGCTGGCGATCGTGCCCCGCTTGGCCAGGCCGCGGGCGAGAAATGCCAGCCCTTTGGTGACCTTATCGTCTGGTTTGGGCCGGAGGTCGGCCGGGATACGCGTCAAGGCAAAGCACACGAGTGCCGTCACTGCCGCGCCATCCTTGAGTTGCCCATAGGTTTGCGAATGCCACCCTCCATCGGCCGCTTGCTGGGCGAGCAAATAGCTGGCCCCCGTGGACCAGGCTTGCCGCGCGGATTCGACGAGGGCATCAGCCATGAGAACACCCAGAACGAAGGACAACGGTCACTCTCGTTCATCCTACCGCAAATTGGCCTCGGGCTCGAACCGCAAGTAGCGACCAGACAGCGGGCCGGGTTGCGGCGGCGCGGGCTCGCCGGCGGCAACAATCAGCCGACCATTCACCAAGACCTGCTCGACCCCCGTGCAATTTTGCAGCGGCTGGGCATAGGTTGCGCGGTCGCCGATGGTCGCGGGGTCGAATACGACGAGGTCGGCAAAGGCCCCTTCGCGAACGATGCCGCGCCCCGCCAGGCCAAACCGCTTTGCCGGGCGGCCGCTCAGTTTGTGAACCGCCTCTTCCAGCGAGAACAGCTTGTGATCGCGAACCGCCGCACCGAGCCAACGGCCGGCCGAGCCAAACACCCGCGGATGAACGTGCCCGCCAGGCATGTAGATGCCATCGCTCCCCCCGATCGCCAAGTCGTGTTGCAGGATCGGCCGCACCAGTTCGTCGCGAAACGAACCCAGAACAAAGAGGGTCGCCAGATTCGACTCGATCAGCAAATCGGCCAGCGCTTCGTGCGCCGGCAATCCGCGCTGGCGGACAAACTCGGCCACCGACAGGCCGTGCAGCGACTCGCCGCCGGGAAGAGCCGTCCAAGCGATGGTGATCTCCTCCAGCGGCACGGCCAGCGTAGCCAGCCCGGCCCGAAACCGCTCGCGAATCTCCGGCCGGTCCAGCCGCGCGAGCACGCCGGTCGGACCGTCGGCCCACACTTCGTAGGGCAGCAAAAAGTGCAGCATCGTCGAGCCGCGCTGGTAGGGATACACGTCATACGACAGGTCCACGTCGCGGCGAGCCTCGTGGAACAGGGCCAGAACTTCTTGCACCTCGGCTTCGGTCGAACCTTTGACGTGCGAGATGTGGACCTTCACCCCCGCGCGGCGGCCGATCTCGATCGCCTCGCGCAGGGCCGGCAAGAGGCCCAATTTGTAGCGGACATGCGTGACGTAGAGCCCATCGCGGCGACGAATCGCCGTGCAGGCGTTGACGATCTCGTCAGTACTGGCAAAGCATTGCTCGACGTAATCCAGGCCCGTCGAAAGGCCGACCGCTCCCTCGTCCATGCCCCGCTCTATCTCGGCCCGGATGCTGCGCATCTGGAAGTCGTCGGGGGGCGTGGTCCGCCCAAAGCCGCACACCAGGGTGCGGACATTCGCATACGGCACATGCGTGGCGGAATTTTGGACGTTGTTGCCGTCGAGCAGTCGCATGTAGTCGGCGATCGACCGCCAACCACGATAATCGGCAAACCGCAGGCCATTGAGCGACCGCAAATAGTACAGCCATTGCCGCCAGGTCGCTTCGCTCACTGGGGCATAACTGATGCCATCGGCCATCAGGACTTCGGTGGTGAAGCCTTGGCTCGTTTTGTAGGTTTGGTGCGGGCCGACCAGCATCCAGCCGTCGCTGTGGTTATGCACATCGATCAAGCCCGGCGCAACGACGCGCCCCGCGCAGTCAATCGTTTGCCTGGCCTCGGCCGCGCCGAGCTTGCCGACCGCCGCGATCCGGTCGCCGGCGATCCCCACATCCGCCGCAAATCTGGGCTGCCCCGTACCATCGATGACCGAACCGTTTTGGAGAAGCAAATCAAACATGATGTTTTTCGTCGTTGGGTCGCTGCGCAAATGCAAACGAGGGGGGCAGCATGGGCCTCAGTGTAACCGCGAAAAAAACCGCGTGAATCCGGTCGCCGATTGTGCTACAGTGCTCGAAAACGAGGTAGTTGCGGTGCGCCTCGTTGTATGGCCTTCCCCCCTTCATGGTCTTCTTTGCGATCTCTGTGCCCTGCTGTTCCAGTTCTGAATATCCCCATTCCATCCATTCCAATTCCATTCGCCGCCGAACCCGGAGTCCGCCATGAACCTCCCCACTCGCCGCCAGTTCCTGCAAACCTCGGCTGCCGTCGCCGCCGGGTCGTATTTCGTCTCGGAGTCGCCGGTGTTCGCGGCCAAAGCGGCGAACGAGAAGCTGGTCGTGGCGATCATGGGGTGCAATGGTCGGGGGAGCGCGCTGGCGAAGGCGTTTTCGACCACGCCGGGCTGCGAAGTGGGCTACATCTGCGATGTCGATGAGCGAGCCGTGGCCAAAACGGTCGCCCAAGTGGCGGCGGCCCAGCCGCGCAAGCCGGAGGGGGTGGCCGATTTTCGCCGGGCGCTCGACGACAAAACGGTCGATTGCCTCGTCTGTGCGGCCCCAAATCATTGGCACGCCCCCGCCACGATTTTGGGGTGCGCGGCTGGAAAGCACGTCTATGTCGAAAAGCCCTGCAGCCACAACGCCCGTGAGGGGGAATTGGCGGTCGCGGCCTCGCGGAAGCACAACCGCGTCGTACAGATGGGGAGCCAGCGGCGCACCTTTCCGGCGATCATCGAAGGAATTGGCAAAGTCCACGCGGGGGAGATCGGCAAGGTTCACTATGCCCGCACCTGGTACAACAATCGCCGTCCCGAAATTGGCCACGGGCAAGCGGCTGAGATTCCGTCTTGGCTCGATTGGTCCCTATGGCAAGGCCCCGCCCCCGAAAAGCCGTTTCTCGACAATGTCGTCCACTACAACTGGCACTGGCGCTGGCACTGGGGGAACGGCGAACTCGGCAATAATGGCGTTCATGCCCTCGATGTCGCCCGCTGGGGAATGCAGGTCGATTTTCCGATCCGCGTCACCTCCGGCGGCGGCAAGTATCGGCATGCCGACGATCAGGAAACGCCAGATACCCACGTCGTTACCTATAATTTCCCCGGCGGTAAATCGATCATGTGGGAGGGGCTGAGCTGGTCCCCCTATGGCTCGGGCGGGTCGATGTTCGGCATCAGTTTTCATGGCGATAACGGCACGCTCGTGATCGATGGGAACGGCTTTAAGATTTTCGACCCCAAAAACAAGGAAATCGCGGCCCAAAGCGGGCGCGGCGGCGACCAAGATCACGTCGCCAATTTTCTCGACTGCTGCCGCAGCGGCCAGCGCCCGAATGCCGACATCGCCGAAGCCCACAAGAGCACGCTGCTCTGTCACCTGGGGAACATCGCCCACCGGGTGAATCGCGTGCTGACCACTAGCGAAAAGGACGGCCACATCCAAGGGGATGAGGAGGCCATGCAGCTGTGGGGACGCGAGTATCGGCCGGGCTGGGAGCCGAAAGTTTAGCGGCTTGGCGAGTCGGCCCTAGGTCGCGTCGGCCAGCACCGCTTCGATCACGGTTTGCACCTTCGGCCGGGCGACGCGGGCGACCTCAACCACCTCCTCGGCGGTCACGGTCTGCGGCGCATCGGGGAGGCAGACGTTGGTCACGGTGCTGGTTGCCAGCACGCGCATTCCCAGGCCGGTGGCGGTCAGCACTTCGGGCACCGTGGACATGCCCACGCAGTCGCCACCCAGCCGGCGAAAGGCCCGATATTCGGCCCGCGTTTCGTAGCTCGGCCCCGTCACGCCGATATACACGCCCAAATGCAGCGGAAACTTCGCCGAGCGGGCCGCGGCGAGGGCGAGGCCAATCAGCCGGCGGTCATACAGCCGGGTCAGCGGCCGCGGCGAGCGTTCGCTCTCGGGCGCGAGGGGCTGTGTGCCGCCGAACCACATCAGCGAGACATGGTCGTCGAGAAGCATCACGTCCCCCTTGTCGTACAGCGGGTTGATGCCCCCCGCCGCGTTGGTGACGACGAGCGTTTTCACCCCCAGCGCGCCAAGAACGCGCGTGGGAAACGTGACCTCCGCCAGCGAATATCCTTCGTACAGATGGCACCGCCCCTGCAGCATGATGACCGGCCTGCCGCGCAGTTGGCCGCACACCAACCGCCCCTGGTGAGCCAGTGCGGTCGAGCGCGGAAAGCCCGGAATGTCGCGATACGGGATGATCGCCTCGGCCGCAACTTCGTCCGCGATTTCCCCCAGCCCGCTGCCGAGAATGACCGCCGTCTCGGCGCGGCCGGACCAGATACCGCGAATGACCTCCACGGCGGCGGTCATTCGATCCGGGGGGGAGGGTCCAAGGTCCAAGGTCCAAAGTCCAAAGTAAGGAGGAAGCCGGAAAGCAGAGGTCGGAAGTCGGAACTGTCAGGTGCGGGATTTGTATTTGCTTCCGCGTAGGGGCGATTTTAGGAGATAGGTCATGAAGCCGGCAATCATGCGGCTGACTTGTTCGGCGTGGCCGGCAAGGAGCTGGAATTTGTCCTGCGAGAGCTAGCCTTGGTCAAGGGCGGCATAGAGCTGCGAGCGTACTTCGCCGCACGAGCCTTTGGCCACCGCCAATTGCTGAACGAATTCCTGATCCCCGCCGCGCTCAAAGCCCTCGGCAATGTTCGACATGGTCGAGATCGACGCCCGGCGAATCTGGTCCTTAAGCGAATAGTCCTTCGCGAATCGTCCCGAATCGGTGGCCTGATAGATCAGCTTGTTGAGTTCTCGGGACTTCTTCCATGCCTCAATATCCTCAAACCTTTCAATCCGCGCCATGATTTGTCTCCCGTCTGCAACTTTGGACTTTGGACTTTGGACCTTGGACTACTTCTCCCCCGCCAGCACGCCCAGCACGAGCTTCGTCAGCTTGGGCTCTGCCGCGTTGGCATTGGCAATGATTTTGGGAACGTCGGCAGGCTCCAGCGAATCGGGAAAGCACATGTCGGTGATGATCGAGAAGCCAAGCACCTTCAGGCCGCAGTGGATGGCGACGATCACCTCGGGCACGGTGGACATCCCGACGACATCGGCCCCGATCGCCCGCAAAAAGCGATACTCGGCCCGCGTCTCCAGGTTCGGGCCGCTGACGGCGACAAACACCCCCTGGTGAACGGGAATGTCTTCGCGGCGGGCGACGGCCATCGCCCGGTCGATCAGCTGGTGGCAATATGGCTCGCACATGTCGGGAAACCGCGGCCCGAGCCGGTCGTCGTTGATGCCGATCAGCGGATTGGCCCCCATCAGGTTGATGTGGTCCTCGATGAGCATGATGTCGCTGCACTTGTAGTGCGGGTTCATGCCGCCGCAGGCATTGCTGACGACCAGCAGCTTGGCTCCCAGGGCCTTCATCACCCGCACGGGGAGCGTGATCTGCTCCAGCGGATATCCCTCGTACATGTGAAAGCGCCCTTCCATCGCCATCACGGGCAACCCCGCGAGCGTGCCGCAGACGAGCCGCCCGCGATGGCTGATCGCCGTGCTTTTGGGAAAGTGCGGAATGTCGCCGTATTCGAGCGACGCTTCCTCGTCGATTTGCTTGACGAGGCTCCCCAGTCCCGTGCCGAGGATGATGCCCGCATGGGGTGTTTTCGGCCAGACCGAGCGGATTTTCGCCGCCGCCTCTTGTACCTTGTCGTAAAGCCCGTGCATGTTTTCCTCGTAAGCAGATGGCCCGCCTCTCGCGACCAAAAATCAGTTTCGCGGAACGTGCCGCCAAAGTTACCACCCCCACCGGCTTTCACAAGTACCACGATGGCAACCGGCCGCCGGGCAAGCTAACGTGCTGTCCCATGCGACCGCTGCATCCCGCCAATCATTTCGATAAGTTATCGCGGCTGCTCCGCCTCGAAGCCGATGCCGAGGCCGCGCAACTGGCCGAGCGGGCTCGCCAGCAAGTGGGGCCCGAGGCGGAACGCGGGGGGAATTGCCTCGTCAAGCTGGCGATTCGCGACGAGCGGCCGGCCCTGGCGGGGCGGGCGATGCTGACGCTCCGCAAGCGCGACCAATCGCAACCGCTCCCGTGGAATCGGTTCAGCGTTGGTTCGCCGGTGCTGCTCACGGAAGAGGGGGTCGAGCGTTCGCCCGGCTGGCGGGGAGTGGTCGCCTGGCGCGATGGCAACGCGCTGGAAGTCGCCTTTCGCGAAGCTCCGGAGCCCGAGCGCGACCGCCCCACCTTCCGCCTCGATGCCGCGACCGATGAGATCGCCCGCCAGCGCCAGCAAGCGGCGCTCGACACGGCCCGCAAGGTCGATCGGGGCCGGCTCACTCGCCTCCGCGACGCACTGCTCGGCAGTCGTGAGCCCCGGTTTGGCGATCTCGAGCCGCTGTCGCCGCTCGACTTGGGCCTCAATCCACCGCAAATTACGGCCGTCGAACAGGCGCTCGCGGCGCAGGACGTGGCAATCATTCACGGACCCCCCGGCACCGGCAAGACGCGGACGGTCGTCGAACTGATCCGGCAGGCCGTCGCTCGTGGCGAGAAAGTGCTGGCGTGCGCGCCGAGCAACATGGCGGTCGATAACCTGCTGGAGCGGCTGGTGCGGGTGGGCGAACGGGCGGTGCGAATCGGCCATCCGGCCCGCGTGCTGCCCGAATTGCAGGCCCACACGCTGGACCTCCTGGTCGATGCCCATCCCGACGTTGCCCTGGCCCGCAAGCTGCAAAAAGAAGCCGCCGGACTTTTTAGCAAAGCCGACCGCTTCACCCGCGCCAAGCCACCGCCGGGGGCGAAGGCGGGGCTGCGGCGCGAGGCCCGGGAACTGATCGCCGATGCCAGGCGGATCGAACAGCAAGTGGTCGAGCATTTGCTCGATTCGGCCGGCGTGATTTGCGCCACGCTGACCGGCGTCGATGCTCAAGTGCTCGGCGACCGGCAGTTTGGCCTGGTGGTGATCGACGAAGCGGCACAAGCAACCGAGCCGGCCTGCTGGATTCCGCTGTTGCGGGCCGAGCGAATCGTGCTGGCCGGCGATCATTGCCAGCTGCCGCCGACGATTCTTTCCTCCGAGGCGGCTGCCGAAGGACTGGCGACCAGCCTGCTGGAGCGGCTGATGCGGCTGGCGGGCGGGGCCATTTCGCGCCGTCTGACGGTGCAATACCGAATGCACGCGGCGATCATGGGCTTTTCGTCGGCCGAGTTTTACGAAGACTCGCTCACGGCCGATGCCACGGTGGCGGGGCATTTGCTCGCCGATTTGCCGCATGTTTCGCCGGGGCCGCTGGTGGCCAGTCCCTTGCGGTTTATCGACACGGCCGGCGCTGGCTACGACGACGAAGCCGAGCCCGCCGGCGAAAGCCGCCGCAACCCGGCCGAAGGCGATGTCGCGGTGCGACAGGTACAGAGTCTATTGGACGCCGGAGTCGCTCCGCGCGAAATCGCCGTCATCGCCCCCTATTCGGCTCAAGTGCGGCTGCTTCGCGAGCGGCTGCCGATTGCCGGGCTGGAAATCGATACGGTCGATGGCTTTCAGGGCCGCGAAAAGGAAGCAGTCGTGATTTCGCTCGTCCGGAGCAATGCCGCGGGGGAGATCGGCTTTCTCAAGGATACGCGGCGGATGAATGTCGCCTTGACGCGCGCTCGCCGCAAGCTGATCGTTATCGGCGACAGCGCCACCATCGGCGGGCATCCTTTCTATCGCCGGCTGCTCGAGTGGTTCGAGTTGCACGACGCCTATGGGACCGTGTGGGAAGAAATGGCCATGTAGGCCCCTGAACCCGTCCGGGCCGGATTCATCCGTGGTCCGTGCTCCGTGGTCCTTTGTTCTTTGTTCTTGGTCCTTGGTGCTTGGTCATTCCCCGCCGGAAGCCTAGCGCTTTTCGGCCCAGACCTGCACGAGCTGGACGAGCAGCTCGGTGGCTTGCACCATCTCTTCGAGGCAGGTCCATTCGAGCGGCGAGTGCGGGTTGTGCTCGCCGGTCGAAAGATTTGGCGTGGGGAGGCCCTTCTCCGTGAGCTGCGAGCCGTCGGTGCCGCCGCGGATGATCGTCAGCTTATATTCGCGGCCCAGACGCTGATAAGCCTCTTGCACATAGGCCACCGCGCGGGGCTCCTTCGCCAGCCCTTCCCCCAAGTTGCGATATTGCTTGCTCACCTGGACCTCGATCCGGCTGCCGGGGAACTGGGCCTCGGTCTCGCGAGCGATTGACCGGAGCAGCTCGGCTTTGTCGGCGAGGCCGGAGGAAACGAAGTCGCGGAGCAGAACCTTGATCTTTACTTCGGCCACGCCCCCTTCGATGACATACGGATGCACGAAGCCGTCGCGGCCGGCGGTCGTTTCGGGCGAGAGGCCGTCCTGGGGAAAGCGATCGAGCAGAGCGGCCGCCACCTTGAGGGCGTTCAGCATCCGCCCCTTGCCGATGCTGGGATGGATGTTGATGCCGTGGATGAGAATGGTGGCCAGGTCGGCGGAGAAGGTTTCGGTATCGATCTCGCCGGTGCCGCTGCCGTCGAGGGTGTAGGCGACGGTGGCGGCGAGCTTGCCCAGATCGACGTGGTCGATTCCGTGGCCGATTTCCTCGTCGCAAGTGAAGAGGACGCGAACCGGGCCGTGCGGAATTTGCGGATGTTCGAGCAGCGTATGGGCCAGCTCCATGATGACCGCGACGCCGGATTTGTCGTCCGATCCGAGGAGCGTCGTGCCGTCGGTGGTAATCAGGGTCTTGCCGACGAGGGTGGTCAATTCGGGATTGTCGGCGACGCGAATCACCTTGGTCGGATCGCCAACGAGAGGTATGTCGCCGCCACCATAGTGCTTGATGACGTGTGGCTTGACGTTCTTCCCCGTCGTCTCGGGCGAGGTATCGACATGCGCGTTGAAAGCGACCACCGGCAGCGGGGTGCCATCGGGCGACTTGATCGTCGCGGGAATCGTGGCCCACACGAGGCCGTGGGAGTCGTGCTCCACGTCCTTCAGCCCCATTTCGCGCAGCTCGCTGGCCAACAGCTTGCCCAGCACCAGCTGCCCCGGCGAACTGGGATACGTCCCCCCCGGCTCGCCCGCCGTCGTGTCGATTTGCACGTAGCGCAGGAATCTGCCCAAAAGCCGCTGATGATTGATGTTGTTCATGTCGCCAGATTAGCCGATAGCGCGGCCGGAGTAACGGGGTGGGAGGGCGTTTGCCACGGGATCGGCATCGCACAGAGCTACGCGCCAGGTCGCGACTTCCCGCGGGTCGCCGGTTGGTTCCCGAGGTGAAAGCGAATTATGATGTCGAACCAGCGGACTCGCGCAGGGCACTAACGTGCGGGCGAGGGTCGCGACGCGCCGCCATTCAACCATTTTTTGCCGAGGGAAATGCCATGCGCTATTGCCTGGGAATCGGAGCTTGTGGACTGCTGCTTGCGCTCGCGGCCTTTGCCGCCGAACCCGCGCCGCCAAAGAAAACGGGAGCCGTGGCGGCACCAAAATCGCCTGGCGCGCAAGCCATCGCGACCGCTTCGCCGCAAGCTCGCGGGGTGAACGTCGGGCCGAATATCCCCTCCGGCGGCAACGCCGCGCCGGTGGCGAAGCTGACCGACGATTCGCTCGCGGAACTGCTCGGCAAGCTGGGATACGAAACGAAGGTGGCGACCTACGAGAATAACGGCGTCGAGCGGAAGTACTTCACCGTGGCGTGCAAGAACTATTGGGTCGGCGTGATGCTCGACAACGGCGACGACGACGTGCTGCTATTCGCCACGCTGGCGGCGGTTCCCGAGCCGGAGAATGTTCCCACGCAGCGCTGGCTGGAGCTGCTGCGCGCGGGGGACAATTTCTTCGGGCACTTTGTCTATGTGCCGCCGACCGACAACAGCGGCGGGCGGATCAAGGCGATCAAGGGCTTCGCCAACGTGAATGTCGATCTGGCCTTTTTCAAGCAAAAGATCGACAACTTCGATTTTTACATCGTCAACAACAAAGACGCTTGGAACGAAGACAATTTTCGCTAGTGGTCATCGGTCGCGAGGCGTCGTGGTCATCGGACACGGCACTAAGCGGCCGCGGGGGGAGAGTTTTCTCCCTCCCAATCCCAATACCACACGGTGAAAATGCCGAGGGTGTTTTCGTGGCTTTGCGAGACGCCGATGACACGCTCCGGGCCAAGCTCGGTCAGGAAGGTGGTCACTTGCTGGCACAACGTGTCCCACGATTCGTAGCTCGACCGGAAGAGTTTGTAGCGGGCGACCATGATCGCTGCTCCCAAATTGAGGACGCGGAACCAAGCCGCCATTGTAGCCCATGCCGCACGGCATGGCTGGCAGGCGGGTCAGGGGGCGATTCGCGCGGGAACCGCGGCCTCGGCCGCGGCGAGTTCGAGCACGGCAACGAGCGCATAGCCGGCGCTCGGTGCGCCCCCCTTGCCGGAGGCATTGAGATTGGCGTGCATTGCTGCGCGCCACTTGTCTTGGGGGCCGATCCACTGCAAGGCTTGCGCGAAATTGTCGGTCCAAGTTCCCGAGTATCCCTCGGCGAGCGTTTCGTCGGCGGCCTGGTCGAGGCCGCGTTGCAGAGCGTCGCCCAGCGTCGGCCGAAAGGGATGTTCCTTTGGCAGGGAGCGATCCAGTTCGAGTAGCTCGCGGAGCAGGATGTTGTGATACACCGCGCAGGCATTGTGAGCGTCGAACCAGCGGCCTCCGGACAATTGACCCGGCAGAACGCCAACTTCCGTCTTCTGAATGGCGGCGTTCAGGTACTTTGTCTCGCCGGTGGCCCGCGCCAAGCGTGCGAGCAGGCCGACGCTGAAGGCGTTGTAGTTCCAGTTCGAAACCAGCGGCCGGCTGCTGGCCCAGTCCCCCGCCTTTCTTGCCGCGGCAAGATACTTCGGCTCGCGGGTCAGCTCCCAAGCCTCTACCAAGGCCCGGCCGCAAAGGCCATTGTCGAACTGCAGGCCCCCATCGTCCCGGTCGTCGGGAATCCAGTCGTTGACGACGATCTCCGGATGCTCCTTGATGGCGCGGGCCACGATGAACCCGACCTTCTCGCGCGGTTCGAGCGCGGGACCGATGGGAAACGGAAAGACGCCGCTCTGGTCTTGCAGCTTGACGAGCCAATCCGCACCGGCGCGGACTTCGCGGGTCAACTCGTCGCGCTGCTCGGGAAAGAGGACCGCCGAGCGGGCCAAGGCCGCCAAGGGCCAGGCCGCTTCGCGCAGGCCGGCTGGCATTTTTCGCGGGTCGCCGGCGGGATTCTTGCGCCAGGGAAGGCCGCGCTGGCCGCGCTCGATTTCGCGGAGCCACCAGTCCTTGGCCCGCGCGACGTCGTACGGCGAGCGATCGACCGGCGGATAGTGTTTCGTCGCCGTTTCGGGGTTGCCCGCCCACGGGCCGAGGGCTTCGATCCCCCGAGCGACCGCGCTCCGCACGGCGGCCGCATCGTTCGCGGCGAGAGCCTCGCGCAACGCTTTGGCCGCGGGACGAGCCTTGGCGACAATTTCGGGTGGGGGTCGCTCGCCGGGACGAGGCGGGTCGGCATTCGCGGATTGCTGCGAGCTCAACCAGCAGATTGCCACGAGCGGGAGCGCCAGGAGGGCACCCCCAATCAACGTGCGGCGCGGCGAAATCGAAGTCATGAGAGACATTGCCTGAGGGTGCCCCGGCGAGATTCATGCCGCCAGCCAGCAGTCCTGGCGACGGTGCCGCCGCTAATACTCGACCGGCGTGACGGTGCCGGTTGCCAGATCATAAACCCCGCCCACGACCAAAAGTTTCTTCTCGCGGACCAGTCGCGACAGGACGGGCGAGGCTTCGGAAAGGACCAGGCATTGGTAGCGAACGTTGTCGGTGACGGCCTTGAGCGGGTCGCCCCCCGAGTGGCGAATCGCCGGGCGGATGTATTGAAACAGGCCGCTGATCTGGCCGGGCACTTCTTCGCCCGCCTGCGTGGCGGCAACAGCTCCGCACGCGGTGTGCCCCAGCACGAACAGCACCTGCGCACCAAGCACCTGCGTGCCAAATTCCAGGCTGCCGATGTTTTCGCTGCTGGCGATATTGCCCGCGATGCGGGTAACGAACAAATCGCCAAAGCCCTGGTCGAAGATGATTTCGACGGGGACGCGCGAATCGGCGCAGCCCAGAAACGCGGCAAAGGGGCGCTGCTGCTCGGCCACCGATTTGACCCGGTTCAGATCGCGATTGAGCTCCCGCGGCTCGCCGCGGGCAAAGCGCTGATTGCCGGCATACAAGCGGGCCAAGGCTTCGGCGGGGGAGGCGGGGGATGGCTCGGACATTGTCATTTTCCTAGCGCGAAAGGAAGGTTGGTGAAGAATGTTTGGCGAGGAGGCAATTCTGCGACAAATCGCGGGGGACTAAAGTTTACCGCCACTCTTGAGACCGAGCGCGGAGTGCCAGTAAGTTGTACAGCCAGGGGAGCGCGGGGCCTGGGTCGCCGCCCCGCTCGACAGCCGGCCGGATGAATTCCCACGGATCACCGAGCCATGGACAATCACCGAGCCGTGGACAAGTCAGGGAGCCAGCACAGCGTTTACCGCGCTCAAATACACGAAACATAGTTCATGTATTTCTTATCGTACGATGAGACTCGCCGCAAGGGGAAAAAATGAAGAAAAGTTCGCCCACACGCCATTCCTCTCCTCAGCCGGCATCGCGAGCGACCGAGCCGCCCGCCGCCGCGTGGACCTTTCTGACGAATCATGCCCATGTGCTCTGGTGCATCTTCCGCGAGCCGGAAATCCGCCTGCGCGAGATTGCCGAGCTGGTGGGGATCACCGAGCGGATGGTGCAGAAGATCGTGGGCGAGCTGGTGGCGGCGAACTACTTGGAAATCGAAAAGCGCGGTCGGAGGAACGCCTATCGGGTGCTGGCTGACCAGCCGCTTAGGCATCCACTGGAAGCGCATTGCCAAATGGGGCAACTGCTGGAACTGCTGAAGATGACTCAGCCCGCGGCCAGACGCAGGGTCAATCGCGACTCGTGAAGAGCCGCTCGCGGGCGGCCGACGAGATGGCCACCACAGCGGGGTGCTTGAGACGCCGCTCAACGGAAATGGCGTAGTAGCGTTCGTGGAGATTTTCGAGGGTGCCGACATGGCGCACGCGGTATTGCCGCTGGATTTCGTCCACGATCGCCGCCGGCGCGGGAAAAGCGCCGAGGCCTTCCTGTCCGAATACCTTGAGCAGCGCGCTATCTTGAAACTCGGCCGCGATGTTGGGCCGGAAACCCTGCTCATCGAACCATTGATCCAAGAGCCGACGCGGTGTCGTGCCCTCGCTCGGCAGCAGCAGCGGCGCGGTGGCCAGTGACTGGGGAAATTCACGGTCCAGCTCGCGGGCCAAATCGGGAGCAGCAAAAAACGCCACGCCGCATTGTCCCAAGAGATGGCTGAACGCCTTGACGGGAATCCCCGGCGACAGGGGCGCATCGGATAGCACCACGTCGAGTTCATGCGTCGCTAGAGCGGCAACCAGCTCCTCCAGCTTTCCTTCGCGGCAAACCAGCCGCACTGGTTCGGGCAGTTGAAAGGCCGGCTGCAGGAGGCGAAACACAATCAGCTTGGGGAGCACATCGGGCACGCCGACCACCAGTCGCAACGGCTGGCCGGTAGGGCGGCCGCGAACGGCGTCTGTCAACTCGCGGCCAAGCGAAAAGATCTCATCCGCATAGCGCTGCACCAGGCGACCCGTTTCGGTCAGCCGCAAGTTACGACCGGCCCGCACAAAGAGCTTGGCGCCGAGCGAGCGTTCCAAGCGGGCGATTTGTGCGCTGATGGTGGGCTCGGCAAGGTGTAGCTGCGCCGCGGCACGGACAATGCTCCCCTCGCGAGCCACCATCCAGAAATAGAGCAAGTGGTGATAGTTGAGCCAGTCCACGGCGGAAACTCGATTTGTAAAAATCTAATGATCTATTCCAAACATTCTATTAGTCGAACTATAGATTGCCATCGTATAAGAACCATAGGGGCACGGGACTCGTAGCTGTGCTGACGAACCTTACGGATTTGTAATTTTAAAGTTTCACGCAACAATCTGGGTAAGCCGTGCCGATAAATCCGATTAGGCAGACTTTGCGGCCCAACACCCGATCGTTCCATGTTGGTGGTCGAGTTCCATGTTGCTCACTCCAGCCATGACACCCGAACCGCTATTGCCTCGCGCCAGCGGTCCGCCGGCCGCTGCAGTTGACTTACCGACGCTGACCACGCTCACGCTCGTCGAGCGGCTGGCGGCTCAGGCGGGGGTGCCGTTTGACCGGGCCAAGGCCCGAGTGCTGGTGAGTGAGCATCTTTCTCAGGCCGGTCCCACTCCTGCCGCCGCGCTGGATCAACTCCGCAACGTCTTGGGCGAATTGGGGCTTTTAGGAAGGCTGCGCCAGCTAAAGTTGAGCGAGGCACTCGACGCCTGCCGCCGAGGCGAGCAACTCGTTGCCGCGGTACCCGATCTCGATGGCGGAGGCGGGGCTTGGGTTCTGCTACGAAGCGGCACTCCATATAAAGTCCGGCTTGCGGCGGAACAAGGGAGCGACGTCTGGATCACGGTCGCGCAGCTCGCCGAATCGCTAGCGGTCAATCCGAGCGATGGAGCGGTGGTTTGTTTGCTGGTGGAATCGGCCCTTCCGTGTTCTCCCGCGGTGACGCAGGCTCCCGCGGCCGCCGGCCACGCGAGCGGCGGTCATGGCCATCACGTTTCGCACATGAAGCCGCTCCGGCGGCTCATGGCCATTCTGAAGCCGGAGGCGCGCGATATCTGGGTGGTCTCAGTTTTCTCGGCGGTAGTTGGGATTCTCGCCTTGGCGACGCCGATCACCGTCGAGGCCCTCGTTAACACCGTTGCGTTCGGCCGCTTGCTCCAGCCGGTGGTGGTGCTGTCGCTGGTGCTGCTCGGCTTCCTGGGGTTCGTGGCCCTGATTCGCGTGCTGCAAACCTACATCGCCGAAATCATCCAGCGACGGCTGTTCGTGCGGGTGGTTGCCGATCTTTCGCAGCGTCTCCCGCAAGTCCGACAAGACGCCTACGAAGGGGTGCATGGCCCCGAGCTGCTGAATCGCTTTTTCGACGTGATGACGGTGCAAAAATCGGCCGCCTTGCTGGTGCTCGACGGCATCGCCATCATCCTGCAAACAGCGGTCGGAATGGCGGTGCTGGCGTTCTATCACCCGCTGCTGTTGGGCTTCGACGTGGCGCTGCTAGCCGCCTTGGCGTTTGTGGTGTTCGTGCTCGGGCGCGGTGGCGTGCCAACCAGCATCGAAGAATCGCGAGCCAAATACGCGGTGGCGGCGTGGCTCGAGCAGCTCGCCCACTGTCCGCTCACCTTCAAAAACTCGGGCGGGCCGGACCGGGCCATCGAACATGCCGACAACCTCGCCATCGAATATCTTCGGTCCCGACAGCGCCATTTTCAGGTTTTGTTGCGGCAAATCGCCTTCACCCTGAGCATGCAGGCCCTGGCCGGCTCGCTGCTGTTGGGGGTTGGCGGCTGGCTGGTGATCGAAGGCAAGCTCACGCTGGGGCAGCTCGTCGCCGCCGAACTGATCGTGGCGCTCATCATGGGCTCGTTCTCGAAGCTCGGCAAACACCTGGAAGCCTATTATGACCTGCTCGCGGCCGTCGATAAGCTGGGGCATTTGTTTGATCTGCCGATCGAATCCCGCGCGGGGGAGAACCTGGCCGCGACCGAGCGGGGTCTCACGCTGAAGTTGGCCGGTCACATAATCGGGCCGGGAGAATTGGTGGCCATCGTCGGGCCGCCTGGCGCGGGAAAAACTCGACTGCTGGCAAGTGCCTTCGGACTGGGGGATCGCACCGAGCGAGACTCCGCCGTCGAGGGAATCGATGTCGGCGCGCTCGACCTCGGCGCGCTCCGTTCGCAATTGGTATTACTCCGCGACTGCGAAATCTTCACCGGCACCGTCGCGGAAAACGTGCATCTTTCCCGCGCCGCCGGCACCCGGTCGGCGGTGCGGACTTGTCTCGAGGAACTCGGCCTGCGTGATGATCTTCGCCGGCTGCCCGCGGGGCTCGACACGATCGTGCAGCCGGGCGGGCGTCCGCTCACCGATTCGCAGGCCCGCCGCGTGGTCCTGGCTCGCGGCCTGCTTAGCCAGCCCCGCGCGCTGCTGATCGATGGTCTGCTCGATGGCCTGCCCGACGACGTCTTGCCTGAAGTGATCGAAGCCCTTGGTCGCCGGCTCGGAGAGACCACAATCGTCATCGCCACGGGCCGCCGCGACGTGGCGCGGTTGTGCGAGCGGGTCATTCCGCTCGCGGCCCCCGCCCCTCCGGCAGCATCGTCCCCGCATCATCCCGCCAACTCGCACCCGCACTAGACCCATGCTCGCCCTCATCCATACCAGTTCGCCGTCGTTCACCGCCATGCAAATGGTCCGGTCTCCGCGCCTCGCGCGGCTCGCGGCAAATACGCTCCTGGTGGCCCTCGTGCTGGCGATTCTGGGGATGTTTTTCATTCCTTGGCAACAAACCACCAAGGGGAGCGGAAAGGTCGTCGCCTATTTCCCGACCGAACGGCCGCAAACCGTGGAATCCCCCATCTACGGCCGCGTCGTCCAATGGGGGGAGGGAATCGTCGAGGGAGCCGCCGTTTCCAAGGGACAATTCATCTTGGAAATTCGCGACATCGATGCCGACCGACCCCGTCGCCTGGCCGAGCAAGTGGCCGCCACGCGCGAGAAAATCCGCTTCGCCCAACTCAAGAGTGAAACCTACGGCCGGCAGATGGTGGATCTGACGGAGGCCCGCAACATGCTGCTGCAAGCGAGCCAAGAGCTGGTCAAAGAGGCGAGCCGCAAGGTCGAGGCGGAAAAGCAATCGCTACTCGCCGCCGAAGCCGGTGTCCGGCAGACGAAATCGAACAACGAGCGACAGCAAAGGTTGCTCGCGCAAGGACTGACCTCGGCCGTGAATGCCGAAATCGAGCAACGGAAATACGAAGAGGCGGTGGCGAAGGTCAAGGCCAGCGAAGAGTATGTGCGCGCGGCCGAGGATTATCTCAGCGCGAAACGCCACGAGCTGGAGCAAAAATCGCGCGAGGCCCAGACAAAAATCGACTATGCCCTCGCCATGCAACAAGAGGCTCAGGGCGAGATTTCGCTCACCACCAAGGAGCTTGTGGAGCTGGAAGGAAAGCAAGCCCAATTTGAAAGCCGCCGGATTTATGCCCCTCGCGACGGCATCATCCTGCGACTATTCGCCAATGCAGGCGCGGAGATGCTGAAGGAAGGGGATCCGCTGTTCACGATCGTGCCCAACACCACCGATCGAGCCGTCGAAATTATGATCGACGGCAACGACATTCCCCTGGTCACCACCGGCCGTGAAGTGCGCCTGCAATTCGAGGGCTATCCGGCGGTCCAATTCGCCGCCGGCTGGCCCGAAGTCGCCGCGGGCACCTTCGGCGGCCGGGTAACGGCCATCGACGCGACGGACGACGGCAAGGGAAAATTCCGCGTGCTGGTGCGGCCGGCGGAGGGTCAGCATTGGCCCGACGAGCGTTTCCTCCGCCAGGGGGTGCGGGCCAACGGCTGGGTGCTCTTGAACCGCGTTACCCTGGGCTACGAACTGTGGCGGCAGCTCAACGGTTTCCCGCCGGTGTATGGCGGCGAAAGCGATGCGGACAAGGAAGTCAAAAAGGTAAAGCTCCCCAAATGACCATGCGGCACGGATGCCTGCTGATATTGATGCTCGCGCTGCCGGCGGCCATCGGCCCCGGTTGTCGCGCGCCCCTGCCCCACTCGGCGGCCACGCTGGCGATGCGCCCGCAACAGGAAGTTGCCTTGGCTTCGCACCAAGCCGCAGCCGACCCGTTGCCCGCGCCTCCTTCGGCGCCTGCTTCCGCACCGCCATCTGCCGCCGAAGGCCCCAAACCACCCGAACCGCTTCCCCCCGGCGAGGCGACACCCCGCCCCCCCCTTTCGCTGGCCGAAGTCACCGAGTCGGTGTATTACGCCTTTCCCGGCCTAGAAGCGGCCCTGCACGAGATGGAGATCGCCGCCGGCAAGGAGCAGTCCGCCAGCGGCGAGTTCGACCTGAAGCTGAAGGCCGGCAGCCAAAACGACGCCCTCGGCTTCTATCAGACCTACAAGAACGCCATCAAGGTGGAGCAAGCGTTGTGGAATGGCGGCAGTGCCTATGGGCAATATCGCCTGGGGCGCGGCAAGTTTCCCAGTTGGGATGGTTTGGAAACCAATGACGGCGGCGAATTCAAAGTCGGTTTTCTGCGGCCACTGCTGCAAAACGCCGCCATCGACCAGCGGCGGACCGATATCTTTCAGGCCACGCTCCGCCGCCAGCAGGTTGAACCGGCCGTGCGGGCGCTGCTGCTGGAATTGACCCGCGATGCCGCCAATGCCTATTGGGATTGGGTCGCGGCGGGGCGGGGTCTCGCCGTGCAGCGCGAGCTCTTGCGAGTGACGGTTGAGCGCAACCGCATCTATGAGGGGCGCGTCAAGGAAGGAGACCTGCCGCGGATCGAGCTCGTGCAGAACGAGCGTCTGATCGCCTCGCGCGAGGCGAAGCTGGTCGAGTCGGAGCGAAAACTGCAAAAGGCGGGAATCAAGCTGTCGCTCTTTCTGCGCGACGCGAACGGCCAGCCGCTGGTGCCGAGCGCCGAACTTCTGCCGATCGAGTTTCCGGAGACCACCTTGCCCGACTTGAGCCAAGCGGAGACGCTCATCGCGAATTCCCTCGCCAACCGGCCGGAGCTTGTGGAGCTGGACGTGATTCGCCAGCAAGTGGAGCTCGACCTCGCGCAGGCTCAAAACCTGAGCCGGCCCGAGTTGACCGCGACGCTCGACGCGGCCCAGGATGTCGGTGGCCCCACCCCCAAGAAAGACAAAACTCCCTTCCAATTGCAGGCAGGGCTGTATTTCGAGGTTCCGCTGGAGCGGAACAAGGCCCAGGGCAAAATCCGCGAAAGTCAGGGGAAATTGGCGCAGCTGGCCGCCAAGCGACGCCTGGTGGAGAACAAAATCACGATCGAGGTGCAAGACGCGATATCCGCCCTCACGCTTGCCCGCGAGCGCTATCTGCGGGCGCAGGAAAACACTCGTCTGGCCTGGCAATTGGTCACGGCCGAGCGGCAGCGATTCGATGCCCAAGACAGCGACCTGTTGCGAGTCGCCATTCAAGAGACCGCCGCCATCGAGGCCGCCCTGGCCGAAATCGACGCCTTGGCCGAATTCTTCCAGGCCCAAGCCGCCTTCCGCGCCGCCACCGCCGCCGATCCGCTAACCCCCTAGCCGTTCATTCGCCAAATTGTGAGGTTGAGCGCGGCGGCGAAGGTGGTCCAAGCAAGATAGGGCGCAAGCAAGACAGTCGCCAATCGCGAGTGCGGCCAAAAAGAAAGGGCCGTGGCGGCAATGGCCAGCCAGAGGAAAACGATCTCGGCGAACGCCAGCCCCGGCGAGCGCAGCCCAAAGAAGATCGCCGACCAGCCAATATTCAGCGCCAGTTGCAGGCCAAAGAGCGCCAGCGGGAGAGTGGCCGCGCGAATTCCATTCCGGCGATACACTTGCCAGGCCGCGATCGCCATGAGCAGGTAGAGCACCGTCCAAACTGGGCCGAAAATCCAATCGGGGGGATTCCATGCGGGCTTTTGCAGCGTCTGATACCAGGTGCCGACCGACGAACTGGTGACCGCCCCTCCGACTCCGGCGGCGGCCAACGTCAGACCGACGAGCGCGGCCAGCGCGAGCACTTGCCACGCGATCGCGGGGGCGGCATCGCTGGGAGTTGCCGATGCGGTTTGGTTTTCGCTATGCATTCCCTCAAGTTAGCCTAGCGGGCGTCGCTGGAGTACAAGTCCATCCGGGCCCGCGAGCCGGCCCAGTTGAGCTGGTCATTCGCAATTTCCTTCACGTCGCTGCCACGAGCGTCGCGAATGTGAATCTTGTGATTGGCCTGATAGACGCTGGTGCCATAGATTAGGGCGATCCGCGAATCGCGATTCTCAAAAATTGGTCGCTCCGGTGGAATCTTGCCGAGCGGATAGATGAACGAGCCGAGAATCTCGGTGCTCGCTCCCGCTTCGGCCAGCAGCTTCTGGCTTTCGTACTCCGTCTTGAAGCCCAGCGACCAGATCGTCGCTCCCCGGCTGTGGATGCAAGGACCGGCGGCATGGCTTTCGGGATTCCACTGACGGACCCAAACCTGTTGCGGGTGATCGAAATGCCAGTCGGCACCGCCGATGTCCTCGGCAAACAGCTTGCCGCCGGCCTGGCCGGTGGAGTAGCGGTCGGGCGAGCTGCTGCGGAGGACGAGCGTGGCGGGCGAAGCGTGCCGCAAGTGCTGGCAGCCTAGCCGGTCGAGGACGATTACGCGAGCAGCATCCGGCTCGTCAAAAATCAAGAGCGGCGGGGCCGCGGCGGCGGGATCGGTTTGCTCGCGGCGGCCCGCGCCCTTCCAGACCTCGGCCGACCAGCGCAGTTCACCCCCCAAGCCCACCAAGCGCTCCAGGGGGGCGTGCAGACGTACCGGCGTTTTGCACTCCAGCGAAAAATCTCGCGGCAAATAGACAACCTTTGCCCCCGATTCGATGGCCGCCTGCAATGCCGGGCCGGCATCACCGCCATGTTCCGCCTTGGCAAAGTGGGCGATATTCACCCACTCGCTCACCGGCGGAATCGCCGGTTCCGGAGTTTCTTCAATCGGCAGCTTCAGGGCCCCGCTCGGCTGGCCGTGGCCCACCACCGGCCGATCGCCGATATACTCGTCCAAATTCGGTCCGGCAACACTCTCGTCCTTCCAAGCCCGCTCGTTCTGATCGACCAGAATGCGCTTGGCGACCGCCTGTCCATAGCCGCTCGTTTTGACGCGCAGAGCATAGAGCGCGCCATCGCTTTTGATCGCCGGCTGGTCGGCCGAACCGCCGCGCAGCTCGGAATCGAGCAGCACGGCCATCGAATTGGGCCCCTCGCAGACGATCGCGGGAACCTGGTTTTCGCTCGTTAGCTTGCGAATCGCCAGAATATTGCCCTGATTGCGAAGGCCCGCCACGCGCTGACCGCGGAGTGTGACATGCTCGAGCGTCATCGAGTATTCCTGGTAGCGAATCGCCGCGCCGAGATCAAAACCCTCGACCGTGACTCGCTTGACGAGCGCGGGGCCGACATCGTGATGCGTGAGGTCCAGCCCCAGCACCCCCGTTCCATCGCCGCTACGCAAGACGACGTTCTCTAGCCGGCCAATATTGTTGGAGTGAAACTCCAGCGCCTTCGCGCCGGGGTTCCCCTTGCCGGTGTCAATCGTAAGGCCATCGAGATAGAGCGAGATGCTGCTGCCGTTGACTCCCCGGTGCGAGCCGGGATCACCCGCGGTGCTACTCATCCGCAGCACGGGCAGCGGCTTCGCGGGGTCGGTGAAGGTGCCGTCCTTCAGCCGAATCACGGTCTTTCCCGGCCCCGATCCCTTCACGTCGATAAACCGCGAACAGTGCAACATGCCGCTGACGAGATATTCGCCCGGCGGCAATATCAGGGTGTTGTAGGCCAACGGCACCTTGCTCGCGAGATGCTTAAAGGCGGCATTCAAGGCGGCCGTGTCGTCGGTCTTGCCATCACCGGCGGCACCGAAGTGCTCTTTCGCATCGAGGCAACCCGAGTCGCGCGGAACCACCGTTTGATCTGAAACGAACGATACCCCCTCGATTGCCTCGCCCCGCGCCCGCAAAAACATCGCCGGCGAAAGCGCGCCGCGCGACACGCGCACCTCGTCGATCATTGCCGCCGCCCCCCAGCGGTCGGCCCGGCCGCCAATCAAGAGCGGGCCATCATCCCAAACGGGCGGTTTTTCCAGGGCAACTTTTCGCGACAAATGATAATCGACCCAGGAAGTGACCGCCTTTGCCTCGGCGTCATAAACGACCGCCACGTGACGCCAATCGCGAACTTGCGGATGCAGCCTCGTCGAAGAGGAATAGTGCCCAATCGCCCAGCGGTCGGTTCGTCCTCCGGGCGGCAACACCGAAGCTCCGTGCCACGTCTGCCGGGCGTTTTGCAGATGATGGAATTCGAGGGCGAGTTCCGCCCCCTGGTCGCTGGTGCGCGATTTGCCTACCAGCCACGCATTGCCCCCCGCATCGGCCGCCGGGAGCACGAACGCCTCGAGCGTGAGTCCCGCGCTCGCTTCCGCCCAGGATAACTTCGTGGCCAGCGCCCCCGACTGCCGTTCGCCACCGGCGAAGATTCCGCTGGCGGCGTTCCTGCGCGAGGTCCGCGTCACCGGATCGTAGATAAACAGCCCAGGAACCGTATCGCTGTAGCTGCCGGTCGAGCCATCGACCCGCCGCGACGCTTCCAGCCGCGCCCCGGCACCGGCCGTGCCGGCATCGGTTTGCTCGAACGACCAGCGGGCCAGCTCTTGCCCCCCACTAAGGCCAGGGAGCAAGAGCGTCAGAACGATTGGCAGCAAGGGACGGCACATGGGCAAGTCTCGTGCGAGGATCAATCACCGAAGCAGGATCAACCTACACTGGCCAGGAGGGACGAAAGCGTTACTCACGCTCCTCTTCTCCCTCGTCTTCATCCTCTTTTTCCGGAATCGGACGCATCGCTCGGCAAGCGATGACTTCCCCGTCGGCCGAGAATCGCAAGACCAACACGTCGTTTGGCTTCAGTTCCCCTCCGCGGCTTGGTTTGCCGTCGAGAAAGACCTTGGCACCGGCGGCAAACGTGATTTCCCGCTGCGTTTCGCTGTCGTCGGCCAAAATCGTCAGCTTGCCGCTCGCCGGGTCGCGGGCGGTCACCTCGGCATCGAGGTCGCCATCGAGTCGCCAATCGGCGGAGACGGCATTGACGGCGCGCAGGTCGCGGGCCAATTCGAGCGTAACCCCCAGGCCCGGCTCCAGGTCGTCAAGCCGCCCCGGCCCGCCATCGAACCGAGTGATCGCGCCGGCGGCCACGGTGTACGAGACACGCCGCGGCGGCTGCCCTTCGTCTTCATCGTCGTCGTCGCTTGCCTCGTCGAGGGTGAGCAGACGAGCCGAGGGATCGTAGCTGACGACCTGCCCGGTCTTCGTCGTGCCCAGCACGTTGATCTCGCGGATCGTGCGGTGATCGGAAGCTAGCTTGACGGCCAGATACATCCCCGGCTTGATGTCGGCCAATTGGGCCTGCTCATAGGCGAGCGTGACGGTGGCGTCGGCGGCGACATCGAGATTGAGAACCACTTCGTGGTCGTCGATCGTGAACGTCAGCGAGCGGGGCTGCTCGCCTTGCACGCTGACGACATGCCCGCGCAGCCCCTCGTCGAAACGACCGGGGTTGTCGATCAACATCGCTTGGGCGACAAATCCAGCGGCCAGCAGCGACAGGCAGGCCGCCATTCCGATTTTGACTTTTTCGAACAACATAGCTTTGAGTACTCCATCCGCAAGGGAAATTACCGCGGCGGGGACCACCCCCGCCAGCGAACCGCCGCTCGCCAGCAAACTGGCCGCCTGAGCGGTGGCGGCAACCGAACCCGCCGCGGGGGGGCCCGCCATGGCCGTCCCCGCGCCCCCCAAGAACAGGGCCACAAAACCCGCCGATAGCGTCAGGCCGCGCCGCACCAGGCGCGACCGGAGCGCCTCGCGCCCCCGTTCCAACCGATCCTTCACCGCCCCTTCGGACACTCCCAGTCGCTCGGCCGCCTCGGCCCGGCTCAGCCCTTCCAGGCAGCACAGCACGAGCGTGTCGCGAAAAGCCACCGGCAGCTTTTGCAGCTCGTCGTCGAGCGCTGCGGACACGTCCGAGAGGGTCGCCGGCTGGGCTGCGGGCTCCTCGTCGAGGGTCCGAATCGTTCGCCGCCGGCCACGCAGCTTGAGTGCCGTCCGCCGGGCCACCTCATGCAGCCAGCCCCCTAGCGACGCATAGCCGGCCAGCGACCGGGCCTTGCGGGCCAGGACGAGAAAGGCCGCCTGACTGGCGTCCTCGGCATCCTGGGCGTTTCGCAACACCCGCAGGCACGCGCCGAGCACGGTCTCGCGATAACGGATCACGAGGGCCGCGAACGCGGTCTCGTCGCGCTCGGCCAGAAACCGCGCCAGGAGGTCGCGATCGCTTGTCGAGCTATCGATGGACGGGGCCGCAATCGGCTGTCCACTCGCTTGGGGCGCGTGAGACATGGAAGTGGGCGGTGAATAGGGTGCGATTGCCACATCCCTATCTGCCACTGTACGGAGCCGGCGGCGGTAGAAAACCGGGGCGCTCCCGGAATTTTGCCGGAATCGAGGGCCGCAGCGGCAATTCTGGCCGACGACTTGTCCCCGAAGCCAGCTTTACGAGCGATGTTCGGTTGCGCTGCTTGGGGCCAACTCGCGCGGAATCATCTGGAGATCGATCTTGGGGCGGAGCGAGATCGAAGTTTTGGGCTGGGGGGGTGATTGACCGGGGGCGAGGGACAGTTCGTGCCTCTGGAGCAGCGTCGGCAGCACCAGTTGCAGGGCCAGCATCGCGATTCGTCCGCCGATGCAATTATGCGCTCCCAGACCCAGCGGAATATAGGCGCCGGTCGGCAGCTTTGCTTCGCGGTCGGGCAAGAATCGGTCCGGATCGAATTTCAGCGGGTCGGGAAAGAAACGCTCATCGCGGTGCATCACCCACGGGTAAATGAAGACCCACGCCCCACGCGGCAACAGGTAGCCACCGACTTCGACATCCTCGATCGCCTCCCGGGCAAACAGAACCCAGGCCGGCGGATACAGCCGCATCGATTCCTTGATGACCTGCTCGATGTAACCGAGCCGGGGCAAGTCGGGCATGGTCGGCGTTCGCGAGCCAAGAACCGCATCGATTTCCTCGGCGACTCGGCGGCGAATCTCGGCGTGAGTCGCCAGCAGATAGAGCGTCCAGGTCAGGTTGGCGGCCGCCGTGTGGTAGCCGGCGAAGAACATCGTGCGGGCCTCGCCGCGCAATTGGGCAGGAGACATTCGTTGCCCGTCGCCGGTTTCATCCACGGCATCGAGCAGGAGCGCGAGCAAGTCGCGCTGGCCGTGCGCCCGCTCCGCGCGGTCGCGAATTGCCCGGTCAAAGTACTGATCCAGGAATTGCTCCGCGGCCCGGATGCGCCGCTGGCGAGCGGTGGGAATCCAGGCGGGCAAGCGCACGAGGAAGTAGTCAAGATCGAGATAGGCGTCGGCCAGCGTTTGTAGGGCGTCGGCAATCTGCAGTGACTCGCCGGCGTCGTCAATTCCGAAGAAGGCCCGTCCGACGGCGCGGACCATCAGGCTGGTCATTTCGCGATACAGCGCAAACTCGCGGCCGCTGTGCCAGCCGGCGACCGTTCGCTGGGCCTCCTCGACCCCGATTTGGGCCAAACGTTGGCCGCTGCCGGCGTTGAATGCGGGCAGCATCATCCGCCGCTGACGCACCCAAGCCGGGCCGTCGGTGGTCAGAATACCGTCGCCCGTCGTGCGGCGGATCAGCTCGCGCTGCCGCGCCTGCTTTTGGAAGCTGGCGGCTTTGGTGACCAGCACCTCGCGGATCAAATCGGGATGGTTGATTTGAAACGCTTCGTGAATGAAAAGCCGGTAGAAGACGATGTCGCCGTATTTGCGGGCCAGGCGGGTCGAGAATCCAAGCGGATCGGCACACTGCAGCCAGGCATGCCGCCACGTAAGCCCGAAGCCGGCATTGAAATTCGTCGGTCCGGGGGGATACTTGCGAGCCACGGCGGTTTGCTCAGCGCGGTGCGAGAAACTTGCGGCACGAGGGAAACATCCCCCGCCTCAATCAAGTATTGGTCGCACCCGCCATTTGGGCGGCCGAGGCGGCAAGTCAATCGTGAGCCGGTCGCACCGATCGCAGCGATTGCCCCGGAAAAGACGCTCGCCCGGAGGCGGGCCGGGGCATTACTGCGGCCCCGCCAGCTCGATTTTCGCTTTGGCGAGGGCCTCGCGCACCAGCGCCGGCGTGGCCTTGGCCGAATCGAGCCAGACCGTCAGCCGACCCGTCTGCGCATCGATAGCCGCTTGCTCGACCCCCTCCACCTTGGCGACCGCCTGATAGACGCAGATGCGGCACGCCTTGCAATCGGGGGTGGAAATCGCGATTTCCTCGCGGGCAAGCTTGCCGCGGGCATCGGCCAAGAGAGGCTTCAGCGAGAAGGAATTGAGCGAGACTCGCTTGACGATGTTGTTGATCGCCTCCATGAGCTGCTGGTCGCTCACTTTATGGTTCGGACCCGCCAGCGGATAAAGCCGCGCGAAGTCGTAGGCCAGCGTGACTTCGTGATTGGCCGCATCGATTTCCACGAGGCGGATCTCTGGCGCCGTCGCGAGAAAATCGGCCAGATCGGCTCTCCGCTCGTCGGACGACAGCCCGACGAGCCGATACTTGACCGTCGGCCGCTCGGGCGATTCCGCCAGCGGCGCTGGTGGAGGAGCGGGAGTTTTTGCGACGACCTGCGTCGCGGTCATGCCGGGGGGAGTGCGGCGCGTGGGGGTCGTTTCAAACGGCACGACTGAAGGCGCGAGCGGTTTGGCGGTGGTCGGGCCGGTCGGCAAGAAGAGCTTGCTCTGCACGACCTCATGCAAGAGTGTCCGAATGCCGCCCCCCTTCTTCTGCGTGCGATCGACGATTCCCGCGATCTCCGCTCGATCGCTGAAGCCAATCGGCCGGCCGGTGGCATAGACGCAGAATTGCTCGGCCAGGTTTTTGAGCAGCCGCGCGTCTTCGGCGAGCAGGGCCTGAAACTCCGCGATGTTCGCGAAGGCTCGCCCATCCGGCATTTGGCCCGAAGCATCGACCGGCAAGCCGAGTTTAAAGCTGATGCCGATGAATGGATCGATCGAGCCGCGCGGGGCGGCATCCCCTTCGCCGATCGACCGGTAGCGATCGCGCTGGCCGCCGATCACGTCGAACGACTCCAGGGCGAAGCCGGGGGGATCGATCTTGGCATGGCAACTGGCGCAGGCGGCAATCGAGCGGTGTTTGTCGAGCTGCTCGCGGATGGTCGTCGCCCCTTGCACATCGGGCTCGACGGCCGGAATGTTCGGCGGCGGTGGCTCCGGCGGCTGGCCGAGAAACCGCGACATGACAAACGCCCCCCGCGGCACGGGGGAGGTCGTCGTGCCGTTGGCGGTAACCTTGAGCACGGCCGCCTGCGTGAGAAATGCGCCGCGCGGACAATCGGCTGGAAGCGGCACGCGGCGAATCTGCGAGCCGCTCACCCCGGCAACTCCGTAGAGCGTGGCCAGCTTTTCGTTGAGCATGGCGAAGTCGGATCGGACGAGATAGCGCACCGGCAGGTCTTTATCGAGCAACTCGCGGAAGTAAGCCCGCGACTCGGCCAGCATCGAATCCTGCAAATAGGGGCTGAATTCGGGATAGAGCTTGCGGTCGGGGTCGTTGGCCGCGATCTTGCGCAAGTTTAGCCACTGGCCGAGAAAGTCCTCGACGAACCGCCGCGACTTCGGATCCTTCAGCAGCCGCTCGGTCTGTTCGCGAAGCGACTTTCCCACCCGCAATTGCCCCGCGTCGGCAGCCGCGAGCAGGGCTTCGTCGGGAAGCGAGCTCCAGAGAAAATACGACAGCCGCGACGCCAGGGCGTGGTCGTCGAACTGGTCGCCACGTTCCACGTGATAAAGAAAATCGGGCGAGCAAAGCGCCGCCTGATAGGCGTAGCGCAAGGCACTTTCAAAGCAATCCCCCGCAGCCAGCCGCTCCTTGAAAATCGCCAGATACTCGTGTCGCTGCTCGTCGCTCACCGGCCGGCGGAAGGCCCGCGGCAAAAACGAGGCGAGCAAGCGATCGGCATCGGCCTGGGGCCAAACGCTGGCAACCGTCCAGTTCCCCACCGGCGGATCGGGGGGATTGGGGGCCTGCGTCTCGCGCCGCACCACCTTGCGTTTGGGAAACCGAACACCGGGCTGCTGCTTCGTGTCGAAAGCGACCAGCGGGAGATCGCCAAACAGGCGGCGGTGGCCGGCGGGGGGCCACTGGTCGTGAATCGGGCCTTCAATTTCGAACCAGTCGCAGGCAATCCCCGGCCCCGTGAAGGCCATCGACCGGCCGGGGCGGCTGTAATTGGCGACCGGGGCGAGCGACGCTGTATTGAAGCCGATGGTGTCCTTGAAGTTCAGCCACGTTTCGACTTCGTGAACGAGCGGCACATTGGGAGGAGCGTCGTAGTAGCCCAGGATATAGCTGGGATGCCCGCCACCGCGGCCATCGTCTTGCAGTTGCACCACCGACAGGCGAGCCGCTTCGACTCCCCGGCCGGGCAGCACCTTTCCCTTGTCCCAGCCAAAGCTCCAAAACGACGCGCGGATGCGATAGCGACCCGGATAGAGCGCGGCGAAGTCGTAAAAATAGGGCTTGAACGACTCGTCCTCGTGGCGAAAGACGCCGACGCTGGACTTGCGTTTCAGGCTGTCGCGAGCGACGAGAATATGCTCGACCGCGCCGACATGGGCCCGCGTTTCTCCCGGCGAAAACTCCGGATCGGGACCGCCGTCCTTGAGCATCACCGCGTCGCCGTTCATCAGGATGTGATAGACGTGGCGGGCGAGCGACATGCGATGCGTTTGCAGCAGCGGCGGCTCGGGCTGCGTGGCGATCGCCATTTCGAGCGCCCGCTCCGCCGCTTCGACGTATTTGGCCAGGTTGACATGCGAAATGTCGAGCGCGTCGGCATTCTTGTCGAAGCCGTGGGCTGAGCCATCCTCGGGCAAGCCGGCTTGCAGCGGAATGCCCTCGAGGGAGAGCAAATCGCGGATGGTGTGCTCGTATTCGACGCGGGTCAGCCGGCGCACCGGCGTGCAACCCTCGCGCTGGCGGCGGGCCTGCTCGGCGGCGGTCAGCTCTTGCCGCAAGTCACTGGTCCACTTGGCCCGCTCGGCATCGGGCGGGAGCTTGGCGTCCTGGGGGGGCATTTCGCCGGCGGTGACGCGGTCGTGAATTTTCACCCAGCGGCGGAAAGTCTCGCCGTCGTCGTAAGTCGGCTGGAGGGGGGTCAAATCGAGTCCCGCCTCGGCCTGGGGCCCCGAATGGCAGTCGTAGCAATAGGCGCGAAGGAACTCGACCGGCGGCGCGGCGGCACAAAGTTGCGCGGTCGCGAAAACCAATCCGCAGAGAATGCCGAGAAAAACGCGGAGCGACATGGGTGGAGGGGATGATGCGCTGGGTGGGAAATTCCGGCGGGCGAAGCGTGCCGCTACCGCAGTCTAACATCGCCACGCGGAAATTTCCTCCGCTGGCGAGGCAACGGGACGGCGCCTTCCAAATTGCTCGGCCAAAAGCGGAGCACTAAGCCAACGACCAGATGAGGATGCGGCCGGCGATGTCGGTGGCGGCGACCGTTTTTTGGTCGGGCGAAATGGCGAGGGAGGAGAGCCAGTCCTTGAACTGGCCGCCGCGGGGGGAGTTTAGCGCGGCGACCTCCATGCCGTCCTCGACCTGACAGATGCGCAGCGTCGTGTCTCGTCCGGTGGAAAGGAGCAGCTTGCCGTCGGCCGAGAATTTCACGTCGGTCGCGCCCGACATGTGCCCGGAAACATCGCGCAGCAGTTTGCCGGTTTCGATTTCGACCACATGCACCTTGCCGGTGTCGGTTTCGCCCCCTTGGGCCAGCGCCACCAACTTGCCGTCGGGCGAAATATCGGCGGCCAAAAGCCCCGCGGAGATGAACTTCGACCAGATTTGCTTGCTGTCGTACGAAGTAGCTTCGGGGTTGTACTTGGGAAACATCGTCTTCAGGATGTCGAGCTTCACCTGGCCGGCGGCGTCGTACACCCGCAGGGCCGGGGCGGGGCAATCGAAGTCGTCCCGCTTGTAGCGATACTCGCTGACGACGGCGGTTTGCCCGTCGGGCGCGAGCGCGGCCGCCTGAATCCAGTTGTGCGGCAAGCCCGACCAGCGGCTTAGTTCTTTGCGGCCGGCGAGGTCCCACACAATGACTTGCGAGCGCACGTCGCCGCTGATGAGCCGCTGCTGGTCGGCACTGAGGCCGAGGGCCAGCACCCAGTCGGTGTGCCCTTCGAGCACGTGCGCGGCGGTCAGGGTTTCGACGGTGACGCCCGGGGCGGTGAGCAATTCGGGCTTTTTGTCACGCTTGGCGGCTTTTTGGCGCTGTTCGAGGTCGAGCACCGCGTCGGCAGTGCCAGCGGCAGGGCCTTCTGGCAGCCAAACGCGGACCGTGTGGTCGAGGCTGGCGGAAACCAGTTGTTTGCCATCGGTGGTGGCGACGAGGCGAGTAACGCCATTCGTGTGGCCATCGAGACGGCGAACGGGGGCCTGATCCGGCGCTTGCCGGTCGCTCCCCTTGGCGGGCTCAAACGCGGGAGGCGCTTCGGGCAAGTCCCAGACATACATCTGCCCTTCCTGATTGGCCGCGGCAATGCGCCGGCCCGAACCGAGAAAGGCGACCGCGCTGGGCCAGGCCCCTTCGCAGGTGAGTTGCCACAGCAGTTTGGGTTTGTCGATGTTCATGGGTCATTCCACGCGAATTCAAGCCAACAGATCGCTCACCACCTTCGAGCCAAACGGAGCCAGCGGAATCGGCCGGACACCGGCATAGTTTTCGATTTTCGGATCGATGCCGAGCGACTTGTAAATCGTGGCGAAGAAATCCCCTTCGGTGACAGGGTTGTCTTTCACTTCGATGCCGTCTTCGTCGGACGAGCCATAGACGAGGCCCCCCTTGATGCCGCAACCCGCGAGCGCGGCGGACCAGCAACGGACGTAGTGGTCGCGGCCGGCTCGGTTGTTGATGCTGGGGGTGCGGCCGATTTCGCCGGCCCAGATGATGAGCGTGTCATCGAAGAGGCCGCGCTCCTTCAGGTCGGTAATCAGCCCAGCCCAAGCGTGCTCCATCGGCGGGACGAGGCCGCCGTGCGCGGCGAAGTTGTCGGAATGGCTGTCGTAGCTGCTTTGGCCAACTTCGACGAACGACACGCCGCTTTCGACCAGGCGGCGGGCCAAGAGGCACCGCTTGCCAAACGCGCTGTCGCCGTACAGTTCGCGATACTTGGCCCATTCGTCGTCGATCTTGAACGCCGAGCGGGCATTCCCCAGCCGGCGGGCCGCTTCATACGACTCGCGATGCATCTTGGCGACTTCCGACTTCCGCTCGGCGGCGTAACGGTCTTCGAGAAAATTGCGAATCTCGTGTCGCCGCAGTTCCTTGGCCGGATCGAGGCTGGAGGTGGAAAACGTGGGGAGTTGCCCGTCGGGACCAATCCCAAACGGCTGGTAGGAGGGGCCGAGGAAGCCGCCGCCGGCATCGCCGTGGCCAAAAATCTTGATGAAGTTCGGTAGGTCGGTCCCTTGGCTGCCCTGGTAGCGGGCGACGATCGAGCCGATCTCCGGAAAGCGGACATTCGGGCTGGGCTGATAGCCCGTGTGCATGAGATAGATGCCGCCGGGATGATCGACCTGGCTCGTCTTCATCGAGCGGATGACGGCGATTTGGTCCATTTGCTGAGCCATTTTCGGCATCAGCTCGCAGATTTGCGTGCCGGGGACGTTGGTCGAGATCGGCCGGCAGGGGCCGCCGGTGGGGCGACCGGTTTTCATGTCGAAGGTTTCGAACTGGCTGGCCCCGCCGTTCATGAACAGGTAGATGCAGTGCTTCTTGGCGCGCTGCACCTCGTCGGCCAGGGTCGTTTGAGTGAGGCCCCCCCAGTTCATCACGACGCCCCCGGCCGCGGTGCCGAGAACGCCTTTCATGAGCGCGCGGCGGGAAAGATGGTCGGCGCGATTGCAGTGGAAATCCATATTACAGCTCCCCGTCCACCTTGTTTTATTACAACAACTCAAAGCTAAAATAGGCATCTGTTGCCATGCGCTGACTATCAAAGACAGCAATCAGTACTCTTTCGCCGAGCAGACCGGCTTCTCCGATCCGTTCTGGAAGTACAAGTATCTCGTATCTTGTGCTGGGACTCTCGGCGAAACCCGCTTTATC
>JANRLS010000227.1:0-19116 GCA_033762315.1 Pirellulaceae bacterium | reverse complement strand
CGTCGCCACGCCGCAGACCGACATGGAACTACTCGCCCTGCGACGCTGCGGAGAGCGCGGCGCGCCGTACGGCAGCGAGTCTTGGCAACAGGCAGTCACGACGAAACTCGGCCTCGCCAGCACCCTCCGCCCCCGCGGCCGCCCCAGAAAATGAAGCCCGACCCCTTTGATCCCTCCTGGGCTACCCGCTGCGAGCAGATTGGCTGCCGGCTGGCGGCGTTTGTCTTCAGGGCGGAGCACGTTCATTTGCTGATCTGGGGAGTACCGGCCAGCCAGGCCGCGCACTCGTCGCGGCGCAACTCGCAGTGTCCTCGCCCGCTCGCTTGACAGTCGCTGGCGGCTCCCCTAGTTTAGGGACGCTTCTCCGGCCGCTCATCTTTCCACGAGGTTCGATCGTGGCCAAACAGGGGGACCTGCCGCAAGGCTCTTGGCTCTTGGCCGAAGAGCTGCTCGAATGGGGCGACTCGGCCTTTGTGGACGAGCTGCGCCGCATTAGCGATGCCGACAAGCTGGGGGCCTTTGCCGCTAAATGGCTGGCCGACACCCGCCCCGCCAGCCGCCGCCTGCTGCTCGAATATCTGGGCCGCCCGCTGAATGCCTTTCGCCACGAGGCGCTCGTCAAGCGGCTCTTCAAGCTGGCCGAGAAAGCGGCGGACGACCAGATCATGGGGCGAATGCTCGTCGCCTGCGATCGCGCGGTGCGGCGCATCCGCCGAAAGCAAACGCGATTTGACTGGAACACCCGCGAATCGTGGGTCGAGGAGACGATTGTCACCCCCCGCCACTCGACGCTGCCGAAGGATCCGCGGGCCTTCGTCTTTCGCAATCCCCGCACCGGCGAGCGGATCGCCGCGCCGACGGCGGAGAAGCACGACAACCTGCGGCTCTTTTCGATCCATACCCGCAACTACCTGCGCCGCCGGGCTTGGCGCTACTTCCGCCACCTCGGCAAACAGCAGCCCGACCGCTATTTGCGCGCCGTAGCGGAGCTGCTTGCACTCTACACCGATGCCGACGTGGCCGACGGCCTGGCCCTGCTCGACAAATGGGGCCTTGTGCAGATTCTGTTTCGGCATTCGCCGGCGATTATTCCCTCCGGCAGCGGCTGGAAGCTGGCCAACGGGCACACGCTGGCGGAGCTCGCCGCCGCGGCCAGCTTTGCCGACGTTTGGAAAACGTCCCCCGTGCCGCTGCTGGCGCTACTCAAAACGGCCCGTTGCCGGCCGGTGCGACAATGGACGCTGCAGATGCTGCGGACGCACCATCCCAGCGCCCTCGGCTCGCTCCCCTTGGGCGAACTTATCGCGCTTATCGGCCATGAGGATGCCGAGGTCGCCGAGTTGGCGATTGCCGGCCTGCGGAACTCCCCCAGCTTGGGCCTACTGACAATTGAACAGTGGCTAGCGCTCTTGGAAGCGGTCAATCCCCAGGCTTTGGAACCGTTGTGCGAACTGGTGGTGCAGCGTTTGGATGGCGGGGCGGTGAGCTTTGGGCAAGCAGTCAAGCTGTCCGCCAGCCGCCCGTTGCCCGTGGCACGGCTGGGGTTGTCGTGGCTGAAGACCAAGCAGCCCGCCAGTGAAGCCGAGTGCCGGCAATTGTTGTCCCTGGCCGAGGCCGAAGCCGAGCCGGTGCGTGGCGAGGCAATTCGCTGGCTGCGCGAGGTGCTTGGGGCGTCGCCCCATTTTGAGGCCGGCTGGATTTTGGAATTGCTCGACAGTCGCCATGACGATGTGCGTCGCGAGGCATGGGGCTGGTTTTTGGCCGAATCGCGCGCGAGCGGCGATGTTTCGCTGTGGCAAAAGCTGCTCGAATCGCCGTATGACGACGTGCGTTTGCCCTTGGTGGAGTATCTCGAAGCGGGGACTCGCCACCGCGAACTCGCCACGCTCGACCGCTCGCAGTTCGATCCGGCCCTGGTCCGATTTTTGTGGGCCGCCGTGCTGCTGAACATTCATCGCGGCGGCCGCGCGAAGCCGCGCGTGGTGGGGCAAATCGTCAATCGCCTGGCGCGCCAGCCGGCCGAAGCAAGCCAGTTGCTGCCGATTTTGAGCGTCGCCTTGCGTTCGATTCGGGGGCCGGAATTCCGCGCCGGGTTAGCGGGGGTGGTGCAACTGCTCGACCGCGCGCCGGAGTTGGCTTCCGCCGTCAGGCTCGCATTTCCCGAATTGGCCCTAAACTGACCGCCAACGAACCGTACACAAGTGGGAGGAGACCAGCCGAGTACCGAGACCAACGTGCTGCGGCGTTCCGCCGTGGCTGACATTGCCCGCGATTGCTTCCCCAAGGTCGTTGTGCTTTTGCCCGGTACGCCTACCGTAGCCGGGCTGAGGCAACACGTTCCCTGCCACGGTAGGCGTACCGGGCTCGGTGAACGCCCTTGGTCGGCGCTGCGAAGTCGGGCTCGGCCGGTCCCTCCCCCTGTGCTTTTTGTGTTGAGAGTACCGCGTGCAACTCGACGTCGCCTATCGCCGCCGCAGTGCCATCGTTTCGGCCCCCAGCGGCCTGGCGATCGCGCTTGCGCCAAACCTGCGGCGCGACAAGGTCAGCTTCAGCGGCGCGCTGGCCGATCCGCTCCGGTTTCGCGAGGCGATTGGCGCCTTGCACGACGTGGTTATCAGCGATTTGCGGTATAAGCCCAAGGACGACACGGCTTATCAGGCTTATCTCAAGGAGCAACAATCGCGCGAGGCTTCGCTCCGGGCGACCGCCTATCAGGCCAAAAAGGCGGAACTGGAGGCCCAAAAGCAGATTCCCATGCCTCCCGGCTTGGAGGCCGATTATCGCCGCCTCCGCCAACGCTATTGGAACGCCCGCCAGCAATATTCGGACTACATCGCCCGGCATGATCCGCAAATGTGGCGGCTCCTCATGCCGTGCGACCCGGTGATCACCGTCGCGCCGGACGTGCTGCTGTTCGAGTGCTTCAGTGCCGACGAAAGCAGCTATGGCTGCCTGAGCGTCGGTCGCGAGGCATTTCGGACCGAGGAGAATGTCTCGTTGGGGACCACGAATGTCGATTATTCGTGGTCGCTCTACGAGCATTTCCAGCAGCTGCGCAGCTATCGCCAGACGCGCTTCGAGATCGACCCGGCGGGTTTCGAAGTCCGCGCCCAGGACGCCCCGACTTATCGCGAAGAAAAGATTGACCTGCCGATGGGCTGGCTCCGCGGCTTCATGCAGTTGCAAGCCGCCATGAGCCTGCCGATGCGCAAAGTCACGCTCAGTCGCGAGTCGGCGTATGGCGTGCTCGCCTGGCTCAAGCGGCACAAAGCGCGAAAAAGCCCCCGAGCCTTGCGCTTCGAGCTTTCCCCCGGCCAGCCGATTTCGCTCGTCCTCGAGCCCTGGGAGCAGCGGCTGATTTTGCCCGCCAGCCGGTATGAGGGCCCGCGGGCTGAGACCATTCGCACTTGGGGGCGCGACCGACTGCGAGTGCTGGGACGGCTGTTGCCGCTGGTGGACTGCGTGGACGTGCATTTGCTCGGCACGGGCCTGCCGAGCTTCTGGATCGCAAAGATGGGAAACATGCGCCTGACGCTCGGCCTCTCCGGTTGGACGAAAAACGACTGGACCGGTGCCTCGGCCCTCGATCAACTCGCTCCGCCAGCCGACGTGGACAACGCGCTGCTTGAAAAGATCGCCCGAACCTTCCGCGCCACGCCGCTGCAATCGTTCGAGAAAATCCAGCAATACACCGCTCTCCCTCCCGCTTCGGTCGCAGCGGGCCTGAATCGGCTCGCCCTCTTGGGCCAGGTGATCCACGACTTGCCGCTCGGCCTCTTTCGCTGGCGGCAAGTGATGCCCGGCCCGCTGACTCCGTCCCAGCTTGGCCCCGAGAACCCCGAGACCGAAGCGGCCCGGCGAATGGTCGAGCGGGGGGAGGCAGTCATCGTGCGCGACGAAGCCACCCCCACCGGATTGCGGCTGTTGGCCGGCCGCCTGCCGGGGCACGATGTCGAGCTCTTGGTCAATGGCGACGGACAAATCATGCGCGGCAAGTGCAAGTGCTCGCATCACTACAAGGGTGGCCTGCGGATGGGCCCCTGCCGGCATTTGCAAGCCCTGCGCAACCAGGCCTTGGGAGCGAAGGGGCGGGCGACTTCGGTCGATCGCTGGTTTTCGTTGTACTGGAAGTGACCAATGGCCGATCCCGCCGCGATTCAGATCATCGACCAGGTTGTCGCCGAGCGCGTCGCCGCCGGTGCGATGTTCACCGCTTACGATGTGACGGTCGAGGCCCGCAATCGCGGCGCGCGGGTGAAGCACGACGAAGCTCGCGACCGCGTGCATGAGCTGTTTCAGCGGGGCACGATGGGCGCCGCTTATGCCCGCACGGCCATCGATGTCGGCGCGCCGACCAGGCCCTTCCTCTATCACCCGTTTTCGGCCGACCCGCGCGGCTATCGTTCCCCCGCCACCGGGCAAGCGCCGCAAGCTCCGGTGCAGTCTCCGCCCGCGCAAGCGCCGGCTCGGCCAGGCATCGTCAGCCGAATTGTCGGGGCGATTTTCGGGTCGCCCGGTCCGCCGCCGAATCGTCCCACCCAGCCATGGGTGCCCCCTCCAGCTACTCGCGCGCCGCGTGCTTCCACCCCACCACCGCCATCACCGCCGCGCCAGCCGCAAACGCTCGGCCTCGACGCCGCGCAGTTCCTGCCGATCAGCCGGGATGAACTGCTGGCGGCGGCTCAAAAGATCAATTTGTGGGGGAGTCCCTGGTTTGGCCGCCGCGATCTGATTCCGCCAGCCGAGGATGAGCGGACAAAGCTGATCGACCGGGCTCTCGTCAGTAACGGGCTGCTTTCCCCCGAGCAATTGGCCGAGATTCACCGCGTCGGGGCCGAGATGGACCGGGTCCGGCCCGATCTGCTCGCGCTCAAGTTTCAGGCCAGCCAGGCCGGCGCGGCGGCCGCCCTAGCCGACCGCGCAGCCCGTCAGAAGCTGAAAGCCGAGAAACAGGCCGCTGCCGCCCAGCGAAAAAGGGACCGGGCCGACGCGGTCGCCCTCCGCCGCGCGACCGACATCGTGTTTCTAGGGCGCGGCGTTTCTGGCCGGCTGGGGGAGCGAACGAGCGATGCGGCCAAACTCGCCATGCTCGGCTTGCCGTCGCTATCGACGCCGGCGGAGCTGGCGGCCGCGCTGTCGGTTTCGGTGTCCGAGCTGCGCTGGCTCGCCTTCCATGCCGAGGTGGCGACGCGCACGCACTATGTCCACTTCACCGTTCCCAAACGGAGCGGCGGAGTGCGCACGCTCAGCGCTCCGCATCGCAAGCTGGCGAAAGCGCAACGCTGGATTTTCGATTCGATCGTGTCGAAACTTCCGACCGAGCCTTGCGCCCACGGCTTCATTCGGGAGCGGAGCATTTTGACGAACGCGCAGGCACATGTCGGCCGGCAGGTGGTCGTCAACATGGACCTGGAGGCATTCTTTCCGTCGATCTCCTTCCCGCGCGTGCGGAGCGTCTTCCACCGGCTGGGTTATTCTCCCGCGGTGGCGACGATCCTGGCCCTCCTCTGCACTGAATGCCCGCGCAAGCAGGTGCAATTTTCCGGGCGGACGTACTTCGTGGCGACCGGGCCGCGCGGCTTGCCGCAAGGGGCCTGCACCAGTCCGGGGCTGGCCAACCAGGTAGCCCGCCGCCTCGATAAGCGCCTCTCCGGCCTTGCCGCCAAGTTCCAACTCGCCTACACCCGCGATGCCGACGACCTCACCCTCTCCGGCAATGGCGAAATCACGGACAAAATCGGCTACCTGATGGCTCGCGTCCGGCACATCGCCGAGGACGAGGGATTTGCGATCAACGTGTCGAAAAGCCGGGTGCAGCGGCGTAACACCGCCCAAATGGTGACGGGCCTGGTCGTCAACGACCGGCCGAGCGTTCCCCGGAGCGACCTGCGCCGCTTGCGGGCGATTTTGCATCGAGCCAAAACCGAAGGACTCGCCGCACAGAATCGCGCAGGGAAAACGAACTTCGCCGCCTGGCTCGACGGCATGATCGCCTATGTTTCGATGTCGCGACCGGACCTCGGCAGCAAGCTGCGGGTCGAGTTCGAGTCGGTTTCGCGCGCCGGTTCTTAAGCCTGGCCGTGAATCACGACCGTCTTCAGTTCGGTCATCTCGTGAATCGCGTATTTTGGCCCTTCCTTGCCGAAGCCGCTCTCCTTCAGGCCGCCATAGGGCATCATGTCGGCCCGCCACATGGGCCCCCAGTTGATGTGCAAATTTCCGGCATCGACCTGGCGGGCAAACGCCAAAGCCGAATCGATGTCTTGCGTGAAAATGCCGGCCGATAGGCCATAGCGGCAGTCGTTGGCCAGGGCGATTGCCTCGCTGACCGATGCTGCCGAGGCGATGCCCACGGCGGGGCCGAAGAGTTCCTCGCGCGAGATCTTCATCGCCGGACGTACGTCGGCCAGCAGCGTCGGCGCGACGAGCGTTCCCCGCCGCGAACCGCCGGCCACGAGCCGCGCCCCCTGCTCGACCGCTTCGTCGATCCACTGGCCAACGCGAACTGCGTCGCGCTCGCGGATCATCGGCCCCATTTTGATGCCCGCCTGCAGCGGATCGCCGGCGGCCAGCCCGGCGACTTTGGGCTGCAAGAGGTCCACCAGGTCGTGATAGATCTTCTCGACTGCGATTACCCGCTGCGCCGAGATGCAGACCTGCCCCGCATTGCTGTAGCCGGTGGCGAGAACGGCATCGGCCACTTTATTGAGGTCGGCATCGGCGAGCACGACGAGCGGGCTGTTGCTCCCGAGCTCCATCGTCACTCGTTTGATGCCGGCGACGGCGCAAATTTGCTCGCCGACCTCCACGCTGCCGGTGAAGCTGATTTTTCGCACCCGCGGGTCGCTGCACAGCGCCTTTCCCATTTCCCCGCCGCGACCGGTGAGGCAGGCGATTCCCAGCGGCGGCAGGCCGGCGGCGAGCAGGATTTCGACCAGCTTGATCGCCGACAGCGGCGTGTCGCTGGCCGGCTTGATGACCACCGCGTTGCCGCCGGCGATCGCCGGGCCAACTTTGTGGCAAACCAGGTTAAGCGGAAAATTGAACGGCGCGATCGCCGCCACCACGCCGCACGGCACGCGGAGCGTAAAGCCAAACTTGCCGGCCGCCCCTGGCGCGCCGTCGAGCGGCAGCACCTCGCCGCCGAGCCGCTTCGCTTCCTCGGCGGAAAGCTCCATCGTCTCGGCGGCGCGAGTCACTTCGAAAACTCCCTCGGTCAGCGTCTTCCCCTCTTCCAGGCTGATGAGCCGCCCCAGTTCTTCCTGGCGGGCGAGAATCGCGTCGGCAGCTTTGCGCAGGATCTGAAACCGCTCGTAGCCCGTGAGCCTGCGCAGCGCTTTTGCCCCTTCCACGGCGCTGGCCAAGGCCGCGTCGAGATCGGCCGGACCAACTTGCGGCACCGTTTCGACCAGGCGGCCGTCATAGGGATGGCGGACTTCGATTTTGGCGTCCCGGTCGTGCCACTGGCCGGCGAAATAGGTTTGCATGAGCGCGCGAAAGCAGGCGAGAAGGCGAAAATTTCTAGCGCCGTAACCCATTGCCACGGCGACACTTAGCGATGCTAGCAGATTTGCGCGTGACCAGACTAGTCACGGCGGTCGCGATAACTCCCAGCAGAGCCAAGGGGCACGCGATTCCAACGCCAACCGTTACTAAAAGGGAGTTTATCATGCACAGCTATTTCGTTCAGTCGGGCCCACTCAAAATCACCATCGTTGCCGAATCGGCCTACGACGCGGCCCTGGAAGCGGTGAAGTGGTGGGATGGCGACGCCGCCGCCCCGGACGCCCAGCATCGGGCCAGCCTGGACGCGGTGACGGAAGTCCGCTCGGCCCGCTCGCAGCGCCCTTCGCGGCTTTTTCCCACGTTCAACCTGCTGGCCCGCGCGGCTGGCGAAAGCCCCTCGGCCGCCTGGACGCGCGTGCTGGAGCAGCATGTCGGACAGCCGAACTAACCATTCCCCCCGGCCATGCAGTCATCCCCTTCCCGCGATTCGAGTTTTCCGGAGGCACCTTGCTTCCGCCAACAGGAGACCCAGTCATGCCCAAGTTCTATGTTCAATCCGGCAACCTGCGTTTGGTCCTTTCGGCCGCCAATGCTCGCGGCGCGGCGATCTGGGCCGCTCATCGCGTCCTCTCCCGGTCGCTCCCGTTTTTGTGCGAAGAGCCGGCCGACTACCTGGCGCTTGGCCCGCTGACGCAGCTCGGCGAGTCGATCCTGGTGAGCGAGCAGGGTTTTGGCGGTATGGACGGCGAAGCATTCGAGACGCTCGACATCGTCACCGAATGGAACCACCTGCTTGTCGCCATCGACCGCCTCCACCGGCGTTTGGCCGACGCCTCTTAACCGTGGGACAGACATCCCGCCTGTCGCGGGGTGCCTGAGCGCGGCGAGATGCGTCTTCAACAACTTTCCGCAAGCGCTGCTTGGCCGTCGTCGCACCAAGGTCGAAAGGCGAAGTGGAACTTCGAGCAAAGCCATTCCCAAGCGGAGCTTGCGAACGAGGAAACCGATGTTCCCTTGCTGGATTTCCGCCCGGCCGTCGGGCACAATCGGCGTATTCCCTCCCCCTTTCGTCACCCTCCCGCCTGGAATACTTCATGCGCTACTCGAATCTCTCGATATTCTGCCTGTCGTGTTTCCTGCTTGGCCACGGCCTCGCCGTGGCCGCCGAGCCGAACTTTCGCTTTGCCGATGCGGGGGACGAAGCGGGGCTCTTTCCCGCCCTGACGAACATCGCCGGGCATGGCGCGGGGTGGGGAGACATCGACGGCGATGGCTGGGCCGATCTGTATGTCGGCACGTTCGGCGGCAAGTCGTACGACTCGAAGCCGAATCAGCTCTTTCGCAATCAGAACGGCAAATTCCTGCTCGAAAGCCAGCCGGCAGTGCAAATTCCCGCCCGCACCACCGGCGTTGCCTTTGGCGATCTTGATAACGACGGCGACCTCGACCTGTATGTCGGCAGCATGCCCATTCGGGCCGACAGCAAAGCTGCCGAACGGCAGGGAGTGCTCGCCGGATGTTCGCTGTTTCGCAACGACGGCGGCGGCAAATTCACCGATGTCTCGGCTGAAAACGGGGCCTGCCCGCCGGCTTTTGGCGGCCGCAGCGTGGCCCTGCTCGATTATGACGGCGACAGCCTGCTCGACCTGCTCGTCGGCGAAGACCCCATTCCCGGTTACAACGGCTCTCCCACCGCTAGCGCCCGGCTGTTTCGCAACCTGGGGAATCTCAAGTTCGAAGACGCCTCGCGTGCTGTCGGCCTGCCGGAGGGAATTCCCGGCCTGGGCGTGGCGGCGGCCGACGTGAACAACGACGGCTGGCCTGACTTTTTCCTCGCCAATGGCGGCAACGGCAATCGGCTGTTTCTGAACGACAAACAGGGGAAATTCGTTGAAGCGGCCGGCAGCCACGATGTGTTCGCCTGGCTGAACGCCAAGGGGGACGACATGTGCTGTGGCGTCGCCATCGGCGACCTCAATCGCGACGGCCTGCTCGACGTGGTCCTCGGCCAGCACTTTTCGCAGCCCTGGAAGCAGGAAGTTCCCAATCGTATCTATCTCAATCGGGGCCTCACCGCCGGCGTGCCGAAGTTCGAGGAGGTGACCGATAAAACCGGCTTCATCCCGCTGCCGATGAAATCGCCGCACGTCGAAATCCAGGATTTTGATAACGACGGCTGGCCAGACATTTACTTCTCGACCGTCAAGTTCGGACCCAAGGGGGAGCCGCATCCGTTCATCTTCAAACACACCGGCCTGAAGAACGGCTTGCCGCAGTTCGGCTGCGATGTTCACGCCGTCAACGACTTTCCGAGTGCCGAGGAACTGGCAATCAAAGGAACCGGCCCGTTTTTCGACAAGATGATTGAGAATCACCGGATCGTGTATATGGCCCCCGGCCCGACCGCCGACTACAACCGGGACGGCAAGCTCGACATGCTGCTGCCCAACTGGTGGGTCGCGGGCCGCTCGCTGCTTCTCAAAAACGAAACCCCCGGCGGGCATTGGCTCGACGTGAACGTGAAGGGCAGCGGCAAGCTCAATACGCAAGGGATCGGCAGCCGGGTGAATGTCTATCCTGCTGGCAAGCTGGGAGATGCCTCGGCCCTGCTCGGCTGCCGCGAGATCGCGGTCGGCTTTGGCTACGCCAGCGGGCAGGAGGCAATCGCCCACTTTGGCCTCGGCGCGGCGGAAGCCGTCGATATTGAAGTGACCCTGCCGCAGGGACTTGGCAAGATCGAGCAGAAGAACGTGAAGGCCGACCAGCGCGTGACGCTAAGTAAGCCGTAGCGGTAGAATAGCCGTCTGGCAAAGGTGACTCGGCAGGCGAGACGCCTGCCTCACGGATTCCCGGCGGGCAAACAGGTGCCTTATGCTTTCGCGCAGAGATTGGCTGGCATCATCGCTTGGGCTGTGGGGAGCAAGCGCGAGTGGCTGGTTTCCGGCCTGGTCGCGGGCTTTGGCCGAAGAGCCAGCGCGCCGCCGGCATTGCATTTTGCTCTGGATGACCGGCGGGCCGACGCAGACCGACACCTTCGACATGAAGCCAGGCCACGCCAACGGCGGGGAGTTCCAGGAAGTTGCCACGAAAGCGCCGGGCCTGCGATTCAGCGAGCATTTGCCCAAGCTGGGCGAAATGGCGGATCGCCTCGCGGTGGTTCGGGGGCTGAGCACCAAGGAGGGGGACCACGGCCGGGGGACGTTCGTCGTCCGCACCGGCCAAAAGCCGTTGGGACCGATCCAGTATCCGGCCATCGGCTCGTCGCTGTCGAAGGCCCTCGGGCGCGACGATGACGCGGTGCCGCACTACGTCAGCATCGCCCCTTACCGGGCGTTCAACCAGGCGGCCTTCGGGCCGGGCTTTTTAGGCCCGCGACATGCCGCTCTCACCGTCGGCGCGACGGATGGCTTTCAGTCGGCCCCGCCGGCAACTTCCGCCGGCTATGCCGAGTTGAAAGTGGACGACCTGGCCCCGGCCGCGGGGATCGGCGACGAGCAATTCACGGGGCGCGTCGAACTGTGGCGGAGCTTGCAAGCGGGCTTTCTCGCCACGCACCGCGGCCCCGCGCCGCTCGCCCAGCAAACCGTGTACGAGCGGGCGCTACGGCTGATGAACTCCAACGCGGCCGAGGCTTTCGATCTATCTTCCGAGCCGGTGGCGGTGCGCGATTCGTATGGCCGCGGCCGATTTGGCCAGGGCTGCCTGATGGCCCGCCGGCTGATCGAGCGCGGGGTGTCGTTCGTCGAAGTGACGCTCGGCAGCGTCAGTGAAAACACGCTCGGCTGGGACACACACCTCAACAACTTCCCCGCCGTTAAGTCCCTCTCGGCCGAACTCGATGCCGGCTGGGGAACGCTGATGAAGGAGTTGGCGGAGCGCGGCCTGCTCGACTCGACAACGATCCTCTGGATCGGCGAATTCGGCCGCACCCCCACGATCAATCCGCAAGGAGGCCGCGACCATTTCCCTGCCGCCTGGTCGTGCGTGCTGGCCGGTGGCGGCATTAAGGGGGGTCAGGCCTTTGGCAAAACCAGCGCGGGGGGCGAGGAAGTGACCGATGGCAAGGTCGATGTGCCCGACGTGCTGGCCACGCTGTCCGCCGCGCTGGGGGTCGATCCCGAGACGAAGAACATCTCGGACCAGGGGAGGCCGATCAAAATCGCCGAGGGGAAGGTAATTCGCGAGTTGCTTGCCTGAAATCCGGGCGGGCGAGCGATGGTCAATTCTTTCCCGCCAGTGCCTTGGCCGTGGCGTTGATGATCGCCTCGGAGGTGATCGTGGCGCTCGTCGTCGCATCGACCCCTTTCACGCTTTGCTTGGCGATGATTTTCTTCGGGGTGTCGCTGATCGCCGAATAGAACTGCTTTTCGCGGTGCTTGGTGACACGAACCGCTTCGATCTTGTTGCCGCGGACTTGCACCGCGACTTCGACCGGCCCTTCGTACCCTTGGCTTGCGGCGCTGTAGGTGCCGTCGGCGACGCGGCCCAAATCGAATAGTTCAAACGACTGAATCGCCGCCACGTTCTCCTGCGCCCGCGTCCGGTTGCGTTGCAGCCGCCCCGGCGGATTGGGGACCGGCAGCGCCAGCAGCTTTTGGTAGTAGCCCAAGGCCTCGGCAAAGCGCCCCGCCTGCCGGCAGGCGTCGCCAGCGGTCAAATAGGCATAGCCGGCGTCGTCCGGGCCGCCGCTCAGAGCCATTCTGATCGCCCGGTCGTGCTGCCCCATGTCGGCCAGCAGCTTGGCGTGGGCGAGGCCGCCAGGGGTTTTCGCGAGCAGCGCCTTGGCCTCCGTGTCGAAACCCAGCCGCCAATAACACTCGGCCAGAACGACGGCGGAGCGTGAATACTCGGCAGGATCCTTTTCGACGCCGACCGCCCGCAACCAGAACGCGGCACGGGCATAATCCTCCAGCAGGTTGTGATACATGCGGGCCAGTTCCAGCATCACCCGCTCGCGCGTTTCCGGATTCTGGGCATGCACCGTCAGCAAATGGTGCATCAGCTTCACCCCCTCGCGCCACCGATTCGGGTTCGGATTGATGACGTCCCAAATGAACTGGCCGACGTTCTTTTGGTTGTTCCAACCCTGCGGCGCGGGATGGGGCCACTGCAAATCGAGCGTGGCCGGATAGTTGAGCGCGGTGTCCTTGTACCAATCGGGAGGAGTGCGGCCCAGGCGATTGATCAGGCCATCGAGCGATTCGGGCTTCGCCGACACATTCTGAGCCGGCGCCGCGGCAACCAGGATTAGCAACAAACCGAGCGAACAGAGTGCGGCACGCATGGCGAGGGCAGAGCGGTGAAGTTGAGGTGGGCACTTCCGCGACGCCGACGCATTCTAACCCGACGGCTGGCCCGGTTGTCCAGTCTCGGCGGTCGCGCTGACCGGTGTCGTCGGCTGCGAGGGGCCGGCTTTTTCCAGGGCCTGGATGAGCTGCGCTTCGGTGATCGTATCAGGCAGCACCAGCACGTCCCCCGGCCGATTCGCCGGATAAATGACCAGGAGCGGAATTGACCGGCTTTTGAGCTCGGCCAGTTTGCTGGCGATCTGCTCGTTCCGGTCGGTCCAGTCGGCAATGACCGGCGCGACGGCATTCTTTTCGACCACCTCCTTCACGCGACGGGTGTTGATTGCCGTGCGGAAGTTGTATTGGCAAGTCAGGCACCAATCGGCGGTGAAATCGATCATCACCGTCTTTCCCTCGGCCTGCAGCTTGGCGATCGTTTCGGGGGAATAGGGTTTCCATTCATAGAGATGCTGAACCGGAGCGAGAAACGTGAACGACGCATAGCCGACCATTGCCGCGGCCGCGCACCCCCCAATCCAAGCCCAAATCTGCTTGCCGGCGGGCTCATACACCGGAACCTTGCCAATCCACCAGCACGCAAACCACACCCCGATGACCAGAGCGAGTGTCGGAATGAACCAGGCGTGATTGAGCGTCGCGAACAGATACACCGTCGTTCCCAAGAGCACAAACCCCATCAGCTGCTTGACCGTTTCCATCCATTCGCCCGGCTTGGGGAGCCAGCGGACGAGTGCCGGAAACGCCCCAATCACCAGGTACGGAGAAGCCATCCCCACGCCCACGCTGAGAAAAATCAGATACGTCACCAGCGGTGGCTGGGCGAGCGTAAAGGCAAAAACCGGTCCGAGAAACGGCCCGCTGCACGGGGTCGCCAGGAGCGTGGTGAATACTCCCTTGAAAAAGGCTCCGCCAATGCCTTCCTTTTGTTGCAGGCTGCTCGACGCCCCCGACTGGGCGAAGCCCGGTATCGGCACCTCCCACACCCCCAAAAAGCTGAGGGCAAAGGAAAACACAATCACGATCATCGCCACCTTGAACCAGGTGTAGGTGAATTGCTGCCCCCACGCCAGATTCTCGCCGAACACCAGCGAGCCAAAGGCGGCTGCCGAGGCGAGCAGGAAAAATACGAAGAGCAGCCCCAGCGCGAACCACAGATTAAGGGCGAAAATCTTCCCTCGGCTTTCTCCACCTTGCTGCGCAAACGACAGCACCTTGAGGCCGATTACGGGCAGAACGCACGGCATCAGGTTCAGAATCAGCCCCCCCAACAGGCCAAAACCGATGAACTTTACCAGTGTGGCGACATTCACATCCCCCGTCGGCAACGGTGCGGCGGCGGCCAGCTTGGCGACATCCGCATAGCCAGTGGGGCCGATGACAATGTCGCGGGCCGTGGGGCCTTCGGGGGAAGCTGGTGGGCGCTTGAGCGCGGTGAACGCGAGCGGAATCTGGCCGGCCTCTGCTTTCGCGGCGACGGGAACGGAAGCCCGGAACTGAACCGCATGGGGAAAGAGGCAGCCCCCGGCATTCTTGCAGGTTTGGACACCGACGTAGCCGCTGAGGATGATTTCCCCCTGGGGCGAATCGGCGGGGGCGGTGAGCTCGACCGACCAGGTGACCGGCTCTTCATGGACCCGCAAACTCATGGCGTCGATTTTTGGCTCGGCCGAGGCAACCACGGCCGATTGTTTCCAGCCCGCCGGCAGGTTGAGGACGATCAGCGTCGGCTTGGCGGCTCCCTTGCCGGAGTCTTTCAGGTCGTAGGCATAAATGTGCCAGCCCGGATTCGGCTGGGCGGTCAAAATCAGCTTGGCCTTGCCACCGGGAGCAATTGCCGCCGGTTCGATCCGACCGAGCAACGTCAACTCGGCATCGCGCGGATTGGCCCGATATTCCCCCGGCGTCTCCGGCGCGGCGGTATAACCCGCGAACTTGGCCTTCAGCTTCTCGTTGAGCGGGATGCATGCCTCGGCACAGACTTGCCCACTGAAGGCCACGGCGATTTCGAGCGAGGCCGCATCGACCCCGGGAGCCAGCTCGATCGGGGCGGTCCAAGTGACATCCCCCTCGTGCTCCTCCGTGTCGATATTGAACGAATTGGGGTCTGGCGGTTTGTGGTGCGGCGGGCGGTCGGGCTGAAAGGGGCCGAGCACCTTGAACTGCTCGGTCTCCGTCACCTTGATCTTCGCAGGCATCGGGCCGGGAACCGCCAGGGGCTGGCTGATGGCATAGATGTGCCACCCCTCTTCGATAATCGCCGAGACGCTCAGGGTTCCCCGGCGCGAACCCTCTTGCACGTCGAACCGGGCCGAAAAGACTGCCGGGTCCGACGGCCCGCTTCCAAATCCCTTGATTCCGAGGCCCGGCAGCACGAGCGGCGACGAAGGCCCGGCCGGTTCGCTCGCCGCCTGCTCGTTGGCGGCGGGAGGAGCGTCCACGGCCCGCAGGGCTGGGGCTAGCCAAAGCAGCGAAGTAAGCAGCACCAGGACGCGAAATGGCATCCAAATCATGGCAATTCTCAAGGTGGGACGGGCCGCAGCAGAGGCTGTAAGGGATTCTAGGGGTAAGCGTAATAGGGGGTCAACTTTCAAAGCCCTTGCGGGTATCTGAAAATACTTCCTTTGGGTGGTTTTTGATGGCTTCTCGGCGAGTTGCCTGGGTGCTCAGGACGCCATGCACCGGCCAGTATGGCAAACCTGAGCGGCAGCGGTCTCCCTGGTCGATGAGAGTAGCATCGCTGGCGGTGCCCCGGTAGAATCAAAGGACTCGGCCGTTTTCGGTTCCCCCTCGCTGGAAGAGGCACAACATGCTTCGTAGCTTTCGCGCGCTTGTGGTGGGGGTCGCGGCGATACTGACCGCCAGCGGCCTCAGTGCAATCGGCCGCTGCTGCCCCTTCTGCACCTCGCAATCGCAGACCTTCAGCGAGGAAATCGCCACGATGAGCGTGGCGGTGATCGCCAAGCTGGTGAAGTTGCCACCGCCGTCGAGCAAGTCGGGGGACGAGATTCCGAAGGCGACCTTCGAGGTCAGCGAGGTCATCAAGGGAGAGAGCCACGCCAAGCCGGGGGACAAGATCGAAACCCTTTATTTTGGCGATGGCTCGCCTGGCAAAACCTTTCTGGTAATGGGGATCGAGCCGCCGAAAATCATGTGGTCCACGCCGCTGCCGCTGTCGGAGCGGGCCAAAGGGTATCTTGATCAGGTGCTCAAACTGCCCAAGGAAGGGGCCGAGCGGCTGGTGTTTTTCCAAAAGTATCTGGAAGACGACGACGAGATTTTAGCTCGCGATGCCTACGACGAGTTCGCCCGCGCGCCGTATGCCCAGGTGAAGGAAATCAAGGATAAAATGAACCACGAGCAGCTCGTGGCCTGGATCAAGAACACCGATATCCCCGCCAGTCGCCGCCGCTTGTATCTGGTGATGCTCGGCGTCTGCGGCAGCGAAAAAGACTTGCCGCTGCTCGAAGAGGCGATGCGTTCGACCGACCGAAAGGCCAAGTCCGGCCTCGATGCTCTCATCGCCTGCCATCTCACGCTGCAAGGGGCCAAAGGCCTGCCGCTGATCGACGAGCTCTTTCTGGCCAATAAAAAGGCCGACTATGCCGACACCTACGCCGCCATCATGGCCCTGCGGTTTCATGGCAGCGAAGGGGGCGTGATCGACAAGAAGGAGCTGGTGAAATCGCTGCACCACATGCTGGAGCGGCCGGAACTGGCAGACCTTGTCATTCCCGATCTCGCCCGCTGGGAAGATTGGGGAGCGATGGACAAGCTGTTCGACCTCTTCAAAAATGCCGACGAAAAATCGAGCTGGGTTCGCGTGCCGGTGATCAACTATCTGCGCGCCTGCCCGCTGCCGCACGCCAAGGAACTGCTCGTCGAGTGCGAGAAGATCGACCCCGCAGCCGTCAAACGGGCCAACAATTTCTTTCCCATCACGCCGACGACCCCCGCGCCGACCCCCGACAAGGCGTCTCACGCAATTCCCCCCACGAGTGCCAACCCGACAGCCGATGGCCAAACGCAAGTGGCCGCGTATGAAGCTCCCGTGAAGGGACCGGTGGCCGCCGCGGGGCGGGTCGAGTCGATTGGCCCCCCGGTTCCTCCGCCGGACGACACCGAGCTGGCCCTCGTGAATAAAGGTGCTTCCCCGGCTGCCGCTCTGAAAAAATCGGGGCCGCCCGCCGCGAACCTTTGGGCCGTGCTCGGCGTACCTTGGGCCGTGGGATTGGTCCTCGCCTTTGTGCAGTGGTCGGTCCTCCGCGGCAATCGGTAGGCGGTACGCGGTGTGCCACTGGCATCTTGCCAGTGCCGCCGGAGCGACTACGGGTTGCCCCCTCTAACTCCCATTCCAACAGACCTTCTGGCACGAGGCTCCCTCTCCCCCCAATCGACGCCTGCAAATTCGTTACGCCAGCCGCACACCCAGCCATGTCCGCCGCCGAAATCTCCCCCACCGCTGCCGCCGCCAGCCCCACTTCGGATGGCGAACTGCATCCGTATCGCGCCATCAGCCGGTCGGCGGTCATCGCGTTCGTGTTGTCCCTTCTGGGACTCGTCCTCTTGGGGCTGACGCTCGTTTCGTTCACCACACGTCAAGGCGATGCCGGTCCGGTCGGCATCTGGACCGCCATCCTCGGCCTGATGGGACTGCCGCTGGGCATCGCGGCGTGGGTTTCGATTCGCCGCTATCCGCTGGAGTTCACCGGGGCTCCGCTCGCTAAATTCGCGGTGGCGGCGTGCCTCGCGCAGGTGGGGCTGGGCCTCTTTGCCGCGATCTATACCTACGCCACCGAAGTTCCCGAAGGGTACGAACGGATCAGCTTCTACGACCTGCAGCCGGACCCCGATGTGCCGGAGCTTCCCGTCTCTCCTTTGTCGATTGAAAAATCAGGACAAAAAGTCTTCATCAAGGGTTACATGCACCCGGCGGTCGCCACCAGCGGCGAAGTCAACCACTTCATCTTGGTCAACGACCTGGGAACCTGTTGCTTCGGCGGCCAGCCCAAGCCGACCCACATGATCGAGGTCCACATTCCCGAAGGGAAACGGCGCGTCGCCTATTCGCAATCGACGCTCAAGCTCGCCGGCACGTTCGCCGTCAGCCGCACGCCGGGGCAGTCGATGGGACTGTCGGGGGTCTGGTATCACCTGCAAGTGGACGAAGTCCGCTAAACTACGCCCATGTATTTGGGCATCGAAATCGGCGGCACCAAGCTGCAATTTGGGGTCGGGTCGGGACACGGTGAATTCGCGGCCTTCGTGCGCCGCGACATCGACTCCCGCCACGGTGCTGGCGCGATTCTCGACGAAATCGAGCGCTCCGCCACTCCCCTGCTCCAAAAGCACGACATCACCCGCGTCGGATTTGGCTTTGGCGGGCCGGTCGATAGCGCGGCGGGAATCGCCACCAAGAGCCACCAGGTCGCCGGCTGGGACCAATTTCCCCTGGTCGCCTGGTGCGGCGAAACGCTGGGCAAACCCGCCGTCATCGGCAACGACTGCGACGCAGCCGCCTTGGCCGAAGCGACAATCGGCGCCGGTCGCGGCGCGGGCAGCGTCTTCTACGTCACCGTCGGCACCGGCATCGGCGGCGGGCTGGTGGTCGGGGGCAAGCTGTTTGGCGCGGGACGGCCCGCCATCGCCGAAATTGGCCACCTGCGCCCCGGCCTGCCTGCCGACCAGCCCGAAATGACCGTCGAGTCGCTCGCCGCCGGTCCCGGCATCGCCGCCGCTGCTGTCGCCCGCATGACAAACGTAAGTCGCCCGCTCGACACGCTTCGCCCATTGACCCGCCGCGTAAGCAAGGGCGAAAACACACCAGCCCGCAGCGCAAGCGAGGGTTCTGAGATTCACCTCTTGCGGGCCCAAGTCCGTCAGCGCCTGCACGACGTCAAGGAGACGGAGGAAGAATACATCGCCGACTTGCTGCAGCGCGCCGGCGGTGATGCCGACCGACTAACCGCCAAACACGTCGCCCAAGCCGCCGCCGACGGCAACGAGATCGCCCGCGAGGTGCTCGACCATGCCTGCCAGGCGCTCGGCTGGGCGATTGGCCAGGTGATTACGCTCGTCGCGCCCGAGGTGGTGGTGGTCGGGGGCGGGGTCTCGCTGATCGGCGATACGCTCTTTTTCGCGCCGCTGCGAACGCAGGTCGCCAGCTACGTTTTCCCCCCGCTGGCCACTTCCTATCGCCTCGTTCCCGCCGGTCTGGGAGAACTCGCCGTCGTCCACGGCGCCATCGCCCTCGCGCGGGGGGATTAGTTCTCTCCCCTCTCCCCAAGCGGGAGAGGGGCAGGGG